>DAIPYE010000149.1:8014-8230 GCA_036782915.1 Bacteroidota bacterium
AATTACAATTGGAGCGGAAACAATTTTATCTCTGACAAGATCATTGAATATTTTTCCGGCTTTTGCTCTGTCTCCGTATCCGAGCCAACAAATTCGTGAGGGGAGACCTTGGAAATGAACTTTTTCTCGGGCTGCTTTTAGCCATTTATGCAAAAGTTTATTTTCGGGAAAAGCTTTTAAAATTGCTTCATCGGTTTTATAAATATCTTCCGGATC
>DAIPYE010000150.1:0-6711 GCA_036782915.1 Bacteroidota bacterium
AAAAGGACCTGCTCCGACCATTCTTGAAGCGCCTGTCACTGGGTTAATAATATAAATACGGCTGGTACTACCTAACCCGTACATCTGTCCTGTGCCCGGACGAAAGTCTATTCCAAGAATTGTTTCACCCGGCTGCAAACCTGTAAAATATGCTGAGTTGGAAGAAGAAGGGGAATTGCCGTCAAAGTTACTCAGGTTAAACTTTTCCAGCTTTGTACCATTTGAGATTAAGTAAATATCATTAGTACTTGTTGAAACTGTTCCTTCATTAGTTTCCCCCGGTTCAGATAATGAAGATATAATCATATCATTATCTTTGTTACAGGATGAAATGGTAAACATTAAAAGAATTGCTCCACAGAAAGATAAAATTGTTTTTTTCATTTTTAATACGGTTTGATTTATGAATTAATACTTTCCAGTGAAACGGAAAAAGAGGCAGACTGGATTTAAACTATTTTTTTATTACGAATTTTCACTCACTCTTTTCCAACTTTTCCAATCCACGGCTTTCCGTCTCCGCTGTATCTCACGTAATGATTTTTTTTTTAAAATAACGACTTGTCAATGGCGGGGACACGCTGGTAATAAATTCAACATTGAAGATTCCACTTCCAATTATGAAATTGAAAAGTATATACATGATCACTATTTAATTAATGCGGAATGGATATAAAAGAACTGTTTGATCTTCAGGAAAAACTCGAATCAAGAATAAATGCTTACTGGACATACTGGTCGTTAGCAGTATTTGCAATTACCGGCTGGCTGTTTTCCAGTAAATATTCCTTTACCCTGTTGCAGTCTACTCTGATTTCTCTTGGAGCTGCGATTTTTTTTATTTGTAATCTCGCAGTATTATGGCAATCCACAAAACTCGTTACAGCAATCAGGGATGAAATAAGACTTATGTCAAAGGAAAAACAATTTAAGAGCAGTATGCTGATGGATTTTCTGATTAAAGACGATTTAAGATTCAGGCTGCAAATAACTTTAGTTCTTCACCTGGCTATTGATATATTTATCATTATTATTTTATTCAATCAAACTTCCTGACACCGGCAATGTTTTCCTTTGCCAAATTGGAAGATTTTTTCAATAAGAATTTATAATAAATCAAAAACAGTCTGGTAATTTTATCGACTGCTTTTAATTTAAACTTAGAATAAGAGAGAATATGAGATATTCAGCTTTAGTTTTTCTTTTAACACTTGCATCTTTTGCAAGTTTTACTGCTTGCAGTAAAGGGCAAATTGTTCCGGATAACTCTAATACTCAAAACTACAGCAAAGACACTATGACTTATAAAATCAAAATAAAGATTGGCTCAAATTTTTTCACTGCAACAATCTTAAACAGCACTGCAGCAACTTCGTTTAAAGAAATGTTGCCTATGACAATTAATATGGTTGAGCTGAATGGAAACGAAAAGTATTTCGATTTACCGGGAAAAATTCCGGTCAATGCTTCAAATCCCGGCTTTGTTCAAACAGGTGATTTAATGTTGTATGGTCCAAATACATTGGTGCTTTTCTACGAAACATTTTCAACATCATACAGCTATACAAAACTTGGCCGGATAGATGATACATCAGAACTTTCAGCAGCAATTGGTTCAGGAGATGTAACTGTTACTTTAGAATTGCTTTAATTTTCTCTTTCATTTTTACGACTATAATCACTAAGTCGTCCAAGGAATTCTCGGGATCGATTCTGCAAGAAAAGCCTTTTTCTATGTTGTCAAAAATTCTTCGGACAATGCAAGTAGGGCAGCTTTTTCAAGAGATAATTTTTTCCCTTCACTTAAATATTTATTAAACTCCTTTGCGCCTAATTTCAGAGTTAATTCATTTGTCAATTTTTCATAATCCGGAAATTCAAATCTTGATAAAGTTTCGCCAACAGAAATGACAGAAGTTTCAATAGAACCTAAAAGCCTGACAGCAGTATGGTTTTGATCACAGAGGTTAAACAATCCGCAGAACCCGATCAAAACTGAAGCAATAGCGAGACTGTCTTTGAGTTCTAAAGTTAAATTAAGACTTTCTTTCAAATTCATATATGCATCTTTGAAATTTCCCGAAGCAATATTTAAATGACCAATATTCAGGAGTGAAGATGATATTCCTTTTTTATCGGAAATCTTTCTGCTTAATTCCAGACTCAACCGTGAAAAAATATTTGATTGAGTGAAATCGCCCTGGTACCTTGTCAGTACTGCCAGGTTTATATATGAGATCGCGATTTGTATCTCATTGCCTCCTTCAAGAGAAAGTTTCAGACACTTTTCATACATTTGTTTTGATTTTTCATATTCGCCTTTTATAAAATACAAAAATCCTAAATTGGTTAATGATGAGCCTAACATCAGTTTATTATTTTCTTTTTCTGCAATACTCATGATTTCTTTTATGAATTCTTCAGCATGAGAATATTCTCCAAGACCGATGTTAATGATGGAAAGATTAGAAATTGATCTTCTTATACCGGGTTTGTTTTCGAGTTCTCTGCAAATTTGCAGACTTTCAAGTTGAAGTTGTTTTGCTTTATTGAGATCACCCTGTCTCCAGAGAAAGTAAGCATACCAATACAAACCGGCTGCTCTTTCTAAAGAAGATGAATCCTTGGTTTTCTGAATTAGCAAATTTAGACGGTCCATACCTTCACTCATGTTGCCGTGAATTTTCCAGTAATTTCCTAAGCCGGCAGCTATGTGTAATCCTTTTTCAAATTCATTTTTTTTCACACTCAGAGTAATGGCGTGCAGCAGATTATTGTATTCAGATTCTATTTTATAAATATTTTCTCTGTCTGAAAACTTCAAATTCACTTCCGCGTTTGAAAGATTCATATAGAATTTCAGATAGTTATTTTCCACTGCATCAGTTTCATCCTCTTCTGTAAAACAGTCATTCAGGTAATCACGGATCAAGCCCAGCATATTAAATCTTTCAAGATGTTCCTGAAAATTAATTAAAGATTTTTCTGAAAGCTGTTGTAACAGATCCATGATGTCATTTTGGTTTAAAAATTTATCATGACAAATCTCTTCTGCCGCTTCTAATGTCCAGCTTCCGGCAAAAACTGAAAGTCTTTTTAACAATGTCTTTTCTGTTGCGGTTAAACTGTCATAACTCCAGTCAATAGTTGCTTTTAATGTTTGCTGTCGTCGAAATCCTGTCCTGCTTCCCCCGGTCAGTAATCTGAATTTTTCATTTAGTCTTTCTTTGATTTTCTCAACTGAAAGTATCTTAGTCCTTGCAGCAGCGAGTTCGATTGCAAGAGGAATTCCGTCAAGTTTAAAACAAATTTCTCCTATATCTGAAATATTTTCGTCAGTTACTTTCAATGCAGGATTCACATTGGTTGCTCTTTCAACAAAAAGTTCAACAGACTCATACTGCCCGGAGTTATTTAAAGAAATTATTTCACCCTGCTCCGGTATGGAGAGTGATGATAATTTATAGATACTTTCTCCTTTACATTTCAAAGCTTCACGGCTTGTTGCCAGTATTTTTAAATTGCTGCACCTGCTCAATAAATTTTCAACAAACGCCGCGCATTCTTCGACAATGTGTTCACAATTATCTAACACAATTACAGTTTCCATTTCAGACAGATATTTTGTAAGAGTTATTTCTAAATTCTTTATCCCTTCTTCCTTAATTCCAAGCGTATTCATAACATGTTGATTCAGCTGAGCTCCGTTAGTTAATACCGAAAGGTCGATCCACCATACACCATCTTTAAATTCATCAATGAAGCCTGCAGCTATATGCTGAGAAAATCTTGACTTGCCGGCTCCTCCCGGTCCGACTATCGTAACAAGATGAAAATTCTTCAGCCGAATGTTTATATCTTTAGTTTCATTTTTTCTTCCGATAAATGTATTTGTCTGATAAGGAAGGTTACTTATTCTAACGTCAAGAGTTTTTATGGGAGGAAATTCTGAGAGTAAATTTTTAGCGACCAGTTGATATATGTGTTCAGGATTATTCAAATCCTTTAAACGTCTTTCGCCCAAATGCCGAAATCCAATTTCTTCCGTGATGTTATCATTTAAGGAATTAACGGAAGATTTTGTCAGGAGAATCTGACCGCCATTTGCTACTGACATTATTCTTTGAACTTTGGTCAGAGTTAAGTATCCTTTATAATCATCTTCAAAATATTCTGCTTCACCCGTATGAATACCCATTCTGACCTTTACTTCAGAATCTTTTCCCCTTTCTTTTAAAAATAATTTCTGTGCATCATAAGCTGCACGAATTGCATCCTCCGGTTTATGAAAGCCTGCAAAAAATGCATCACCCATTTTTTTAAAAATAAATCCTCCGTTTGATTCTATAGAGTTTGTCAATACGTTGTTGTGTTTTTGTAGTATTGACTGCAGCTTGTCCGGAAATCTCTGAGCAAGTTTAGTGCTTCCTACAATGTCGGTAAAAAGAAAAGTCACAGTTCCCGTCGGGATGTTGATCATAAAAATTTTATTTTCTTAAATTGGCGGTGCCGGATTAATTGTTTCTGCTTATGGCGATCGGTTTCTTGCAAATTAGATAAAACTTATTTTTTATGATAATCACATAATTATCTCAAAAATGTGTCTTCGTAAAAAAATTCAATTACATTTAACAATCAAAATAAAATCCAAACAGTATTAATCAACCCAGCCATGACCTGTCAATTTTTTTTAAAATGATACTTTTGGGGCAAATTAATAAGTTTATTTCGACTAATCAATAATTTTCTAAATGAAATTATTTGAAATTTGTGACAGAAGTAAATATAAATATACAGGCGGTCAACCTGAGTAATTAAACAACTTTCTCATTGCAATAAATTGGGCTCCAACATAAATACATTACCTTCAAGAAGTTCTTTTCTTAATTCTTAACTACACTTTCATTCAATTTTCAAATATCCCGTTATAAGTTTGAGAAGTGATTAGAAGACGCTAACGTTGATCTACGCATAAATTTCCTTACCAAGCCGGGGCTTGGTGAGGAGAACTGAATTAATTTTTCATTTTTATCCTGCAATAAAAACAAACATCTAAAATATAATTTATAGCACTGATTGAAACTTATCATGTTTAAACATAATAAATTTCTATTAAAGGAAATTTAATGCATTTTTGTAAATTCAAATTTTATAAATATGAAATCGGATTTATTCTGAATCTGTTAATTTAATAAAATATAACTATGATAATAAAAAGTTTTTTCATTGTTTCAGTTTACATTTTTTTATTTACAATAATTTGTAATGATTCATTTTCGCAGGGATGCAGCGATGCCGGTTTCTGTACTGTGCATGGTCTCAAACCTGATGAAGCTGACACAATTAAATATCAAAACAATCAGATAAACATTGGTACATCTTTCGGATTTGGTGATTATTCAATTTCTGTAACAAATTTTTATGCTTCTTACTACAGGCAGATAACGGAAAAACTTGGATTTGATTTAAAATCCACAGCTGTAATTCAAAACGGCAATGGAATAAATTCAACGGGTTTCTCAGACATTTTTTTTACTGCAGATTACAATTTAAATGATAAAACAAATTTCATCCTTGGTACTAAAATCCCGTTAAGCAATGCTGACAAATCTCAGAATTCACTTCCGCTTCCGATGGATTATCAAAGCAGTCTCGGAACCTTGGATATTATCGTAGGAGCAAGCACAATAATTGAAAATGTAGAATTGTCCATTGCTCTTCAGCAGCCGCTTACTCAAAATGATAATAAATTTTTTGCAAACGAATATCCTTCAACATCAATTTTAAGTACCTTTCAGTCAACAAATGATTTTATCAGAAAAGGTGACATTCTTCTGCGTGCATCATATCCGTTCTCACTGGGCAGAAAAATTTCTGCTTCTGCAGGAATATTACCGATTTTTCATTTGGGTAATGATGAATATACTGACACTTCAGATGTTAAAGTTGAAATCGAAGGTTCAAGCGGACTAACATTGAACATAACATTATATGTAGACTACTTTTTAAATCAAAACAGTATTCTTCAACTGAATGCAGGCGCACCTGTTATTACAAGAGATTCTAAACCGGAAGGACTTGGACGGAGTTTTGTTGCTGCTTTGAATTATATTTTTCTTTTTTAAAATAAATAAGAGTTCGTTCATTTGATAAACCGGAATTCATTCGCATTAAATTCTTTGTCTGTTACATAAAATAAAATCCGTTTACTTCTTTTTTTCAAGCTAAACAGACGGACCAGAAACAAATATTACAAATCCAATTAATCTGATTTAGAGTGGTTCCCGTCTCCGCAGTGTCTCCCGCAATGTTTGTTTATAAAAAACGACATGTCAATTGCGGGGAAGCAGTGGGAACGGAAAACAATATCGTGTTCGAACAATCTGCGCGTTTTCAGTTTTTTTAAGCATTGAACTTAAAAGAACTTTCACTATTTTTGTTTAAAGTTTCTTTCCACAAATTTCCAATCCCAAAATATTTGAAAAGTTGTAGTGTTTTTAATCAAACACTCAACCAAATCAATCAAATAAATTTACACCGGATCTATGTAAACTTTTTTAAGAAAAGTTTTACAATTTAATTTTATTTAAATAAATAAATTAAAATATATAAATATGATTAAAATTATACAAAGTCATGTGATTTTTTTGCTTTTGGTATTATTTTTTCAGACGACGGCAAATGCAAGGGTTATTCAGGTCCCAATTCCCG
>DAIPYE010000150.1:6721-7890 GCA_036782915.1 Bacteroidota bacterium
CATTGATTAAATCAGCAGTAAGCAACGCTATAGATGGAGATGTGATTTCACTTCCCGAAGGAGAATTTGCTTTTGACAGCAATGTTGTAATTAGAAAATTAATTTCCTTCAGAGGAGCGGGAATCGGAAAAACAATTCTTTACAGACCGGAATATATCCCGGATATTCTTCTTGATACAAACACTACATGGAATGGTATGCTAAAATTTGTTATCAGCAATAACACAACAAACAATATTGTTGTTTCTGATATCACATTTAAAAGCAAATATCCAAGTATCGTTTCCGGTGACACCGGCTCTCTGGCAAAGGATTTCGGAATAATTATGTTTAAATGCACTGATTTCATTATTACACGCTGCCGTTTTGAATACTTTGGAAATGCAGCTATTGAAGTCACTCATTCAGATACCCTGGCCAGAGGATTGATCTTTAACAATGAGTTTTATCATAATTCAAAAGGATTTGACGGAAACGGGCTGGGTTACGGTGTTGCGGTTTACGGCGATAACGATAAATGGATCACTGATCCGAATTTCGGTTCTGACAATTTTATATTTATTGAAGATAATGTTTTTGATTTCCATCGTCACGCTATTGCCGCAGGCGGAGCAGCCCTGTATGTTGCCAGGCGTAATATTATTTTAAACAGTTTTATATATCATGCAATTGATACACATGACGGAAACATCATAACTGGCGGAAACCCGGGAAATGGAAATTATTTTTCAACTCGCGCAGTCGAAGTGTATGACAATACCATCACAAATACAAAATTCAAAAATGGAACTCCGATTGTTCCGGGTCATAGTGCCACCGAACTTACTGAAAGAGCAATAGCAATTCGCGGAGCAGAAGCTTTAGTTTATAACAATACAATTTCAGGTTTTCGGTTTGGGTGCGGGATCAATATAGAAAACAAACCACCGGATTCCACTTATACATACCCTATTCCGTATACTACAGGTTTTCAAAGCGGAGTTTTATTCGACTCGTTGCACACTGGGATTTATCCTGATACCGGTAAAGGTGATTTATTCTATTGGGGAAATAATTTTACACCTTATTACAATGATACTAATTCATATTCTCTGCATAATTATCAGTTTAAGTATTTTAAGCTTCACAGAGATTATCATACTGTGTTAAAACCTCTCTATACTGCATAT
>DAIPYE010000151.1:0-7866 GCA_036782915.1 Bacteroidota bacterium
TTGAACTTAACTGCAGTTATTGAAGGATTTTATAATAATTCAGTTAACAGATTAAATTTAAAGGACAGCGTAAAAGTGTTTTTAAGAAACGCTTCACCGCCTTTTGATGTTGCTGATTCTTCACAATCTGTACTTGATTCAGTTACATTTTCAGGTTCTTTTATATTTAATAATGTAAATTCCGGATCATATTATATTGAATTAATTCACAGAAACAGTATACAGACCTGGAGCGGGCTTCCTCAGACTGTTACTTCCGGTGTGACTTTTAATTATAATTTTTCCGATTCTCTGAATAAAGCATTCGGAGATAATATGATTTTAAAAGGTAATAAATATTGTATCTACAGCGGAGACGTAAATCAGGATGAAATTATAGATGCATCAGACATTAGCTTAATTGAAAATGATGTTACTATTAATGCTGAAGGTTATCTCCCGACAGATCTGAACGGAGATTATTTTGTAGATGCATCTGATTTATCAATTGCTGATAATAATGTTACATATTCTATACAGCTGATCAAACCTTAATTCCCCATTAAGAAATAATTAACCAGCTATACAAATCTCTATAAATATTAAATTAAAGATTATTTAGAAAGTATTTTTCAATAAAAATATTTACTGAAAAGTACTTTTTTTCTGAAACAAACATCTGTTCAAAAATTTTAATTTACAAAATACGGCTATTCCATTGAATTGCCAATTTTTTTAACCAAAATAACATCTATATGAAAATCAAATTATTCTTATTACTTCTTCTGTCTTTTTTTTCAGTTACAAATTTGTTTTCCCAGTATCAGTTAAAACCTGCATTTCCAAACTTATCTAATTTCAGTTACCCTATCGAAATGGTTCAGGCTTTTGATGGTACAAACAGACTTTTTGTTGCTCAACAAAGAGGGCTTATTTATGTTTTTGATAATTCGCCTAATGTAAGTTCAAAAAAGATCTTTTTAAATATGTCCGGAAAAGTTTCAGCTTCAGGCGGTGAGGCAGGTTTATTGGGTCTGGCATTTCACCCGAATTATGAAAACAACAGATATTTTTATTTGAATTATACTTTTGACAGCGCTTCAGTTTTGTTTTCAAGGATCTCAAGATTCACTGCCAGTTCTTCAAATCCGGATACTACATTGCCTTCAACAGAACAGATACTTTTAACTCTTCAACAGCCATATTCAAATCATAACGGCGGTAAAGTCAGTTTTGGACCTGACGGGTATTTGTATATTTCATTCGGAGACGGCGGCAGCGGTGGCGACCCTGACGGCAACGGGCAGAAACTGACCACTTTACTTGGGAAAATTCTGAGAATAAATGTTGATTCATCTGCAAACGGAAAAAATTATTCTATTCCTGTTTCAAATCCTTTTTACGGAAATCTTTCAGGTTATAAAGAAGAAATATATGCTTACGGTTTGAGAAATGTATGGAAATTCAGTTTCGATTATACCACAGGAAAATTATGGGCAGGTGATGTAGGACAGAATGCTTATGAAGAAATTGATATAATAGAAAAAGGAAAAAATTACGGATGGAATAAAATGGAGGGCTTTCATTGCTACGGCACGTGTGATACTACAGGAAAAGGATTTGTAAGACCTGTTCACGAATATCCTCATGCATCCGGGCTTTCAGTTACAGGCGGATATGTTTACAGGGGATCTTTACTTCCCGGATTGTACGGGAAATATCTTTTTGCGGATTATCAGTACAGCTCTTTATGGGCTCTGAGTTATGACGGTATCAATCCCACGACAAATGTTCAGCTATGGGATTCTACCAATAACACTTTCTTTATTTCTGCATTAGGGACAGATCAGAATAATGAAATTTATGTAGTCAGATACGGATTAACTCTTGGTGCTATTTATAAAATTGTAAACTCTGCCGTCAGTACTCTTGATCTGAAAACTTCTATTCAGGGTTTTTATAATACCGGTAATAATTCACTTAACATAAAGGACACTGTAAAAGTATATCTGCGAACTGCCGCAATCCCATATAATATTGTTGATTCTGCAAAATCTGTGATCGACTCTTTATCATTAAAAGGTTTATACTTTTTTAGCAATGCTCCGACCGGAAAATACTATTTTGTTCTCAGACACAGAAATGCTCTTGAAACATGGAGCAGAAACGGAGGTGATAGTCTGAAACGTGCATTGGTTACTGCGTATGATTTCACTAATGACAGTTCGAAAGTTTATGGAAACAATGAAATTAAAACGGGAAGTGTTTATAGTATTTACAACGGTGATACGGATCAGGACGGCGTTATTGATGCAAGCGATCTTAGCAATGTGGAAAATGATGTGTCAAACTCTACTTCCGGATATGTATTTACTGATCTAACCGGAGATTATTTTGTTGATGCTGAAGATCTTGCTATCGTAGAAAACAACACTGCAAATTCAGTTCAGCTTATAAGACCTTAAAAATTTTCAAAAATACTTCATAAAATTTAATGTCCGGCGAATGAAAATTTTCCGGACATTTTTTAAAATCTTAACTTATAAAGTACAATACCTGTAGCTACTGCAAGATTCAATGATTCACAATCCGAAAATCCTCTTATCTTTACTTTATTGTATTCATTATTATCACAAATACTTTTCGATACTCCGGATGACTCACTTCCGAAGACAGCAACATATTTACGGGGTTTTAGGAAAACAATATCATCAATATAGTTTTCTGCATTCAGATCTGTAACAAATATTTCGTAGTTATGGGATCTGTAATCTGCAAATTCTGAATTAAGATCAGCCTCATTTCTGATGTTTACAAAAAAAAGTGAACCCTGTGAAGATCTGATAACTTTTGAATTATATATATCAACTGAATTGCCGCTAAGTATAAGTTCATCTGCTCCAAACCAGTGACAATTCCTTATTATTGTTCCAAGATTTCCGGGATCATTTACATTTTCAACTGCAACTACAATGGAATTTATCTGGTCAGTTTTTTCCTGGTTTATAAATTTATCCGGTTTTGAAACTACTCCGATTATTCCCTGTGAATTCACTGTTTCCGACAGTTTATTGAATTTGCTTTCCGGAAGAAATTCTATGTCAGCAATATGATCAGCATTTTTAATAATGTCAAAAGCTTTTTCATTATTAAAATCTTCACGCACAATAATTTTTTCCAGATGCTTTCTGTATGTTTCAGACTTCAGACATTCTTCTATGATATGCACACCTTCTATCAGAAATTTATTTTCAGCATCACGGTGCTTTTTTTGTTTTAGTTTTTCATAATATTTCAGATCATTATTTGTGATCAAATTTTATTCCCCTCTGTATTCAACATAATTTTTTTCTGTTTCATAAAGCTTTACCGAATAAAGTCTTACATTTTGTCTCTTAACTTTTTTCTCCAGGACTTCCCAGAATTTCATGGCCATATTTTCTGTGGTTGGAATTATTCCTTTGAACATTGCTACTTCATTCAGAAACTTATGATCCACTTTATCCAGTATTTCATCAGTAATAATTTTCTTAAGAAGTTTCAGATCCATTACATAATTACTGTCAGTATCAGGAGTTCCTGCAAGAGTAACCTCTATGTAATAATTATGACCGTGGAAATTATTGCATTTACCGAATATGTCAGCATTTTTTTTCTTAGATAACTTTGGATTGTCAAGCTTATGTGATGATGAGAAATGTTCTTTGCGCGTGATATAAAGCATTATTTAATTTAAAATTTAATTTTGATTGCTGCTAAGTTAAACTTAATTGAATTATTTTGAAATGTATTTATAAAGTAAAGGATCGCTAAGTCTGAACAACAGACTACATAGATTCTCCGATTCCTATGATTAAATTTTTTGAAATTAATAAATTAAATACATCAGTGAAATCGATGTAACCTCTTAAATCCGCGGTTTGTAAATTAGAGGTATGATAAAATAATTGCAAGTGTTCTCAGAGTTAAACAAAATGTGGGTTTGAGTCACTCTGAAAACTATCTTGCAAAGTTATATTTCCTTTGCACAGGAAATAATTTATTACGTCAAATTCTGATTATTATCATAAAACATCATACAACTTTTTTTACGGCGCTGCTGTGCTGATACCAAGTGATGAATTATTTTCAATGATACTTATATCTGATGCATCAACAAAACTGTCCCCAGTCACATCTGTGCTGACATAACCGTCAAGAGAATTATTTGCGTCATTTTCAACTGTACTCAGATCTGAAGCATCTACGATCCCGTCCTGATTAACATCACCGCTGTATATGCAATATTTCGAACCTGTCAAAACCATATTACTTCCATATGCTTTTGATGCAGTTGATGTAAAATCATAGTTCATTATAACACTGCCTGTAATATTCTCTCCCCCTGCCTTGCTCCATGTCTCAATTGTGTTTCTGTGTTTAATAACAATGTAATATATTCCGCCCGGTGTATTAGCAAAATTAAACTGTCCTGTAAAAGTCACTGAATCTAATACCGCTCTTGCTGTATCAACTATCATATAAGGCGATGTTGCATTTAATAAATATGCAGTTACCGTATCTCTCATATTTAGTTTTAATATTGACAGATTGTAAAATCCCTGAGGTATAACAGTGATATTTATACTTTTCAGAGAAGGTCTCCAGATATAAGTAGTTCCGGAAGCAGGATATAATGTGTTGCTTAGTCCGGAAGTTGCAGCGTTCGATCCGCCTGCAGAAGATACTGCCCAGTTTAAACTCACTGAATTAGTTCTGTTGTTAAAATCAGTATTTACCGAACCTCTTAATCCAACCTGTCCGAAAACTCCTCCGGAAACTTCATCCATATTACCATACACTATATGAATTGCAGCGGTAGTCTCAAACAATTTGATCTGGAAATTATAATTATCATCAATTCCAAGTATTGAATACTTTCGGAAATTCTTAAACTGAATTGTATGAACTCTGAACGGAGCAGTGCCTTCCGTCGATCTGACAATACTTCCTGCCGCAATCTGCACAACAAGTCCGGTTACAATTATATCATCAGTTGCTTTTGACAAAGTTATAGTTCCTGCATTCACATCAAATGATGTTATGAACGTATTTGCTTTAATGCCGGTAGCAGCCGTAATATGTCTTCCGGCTTCTACTCCTTTAAAATTTGCAACATTTGTTAAAGTAAAAGTTGATCCTGTAAAATTCACAGTAGTTCCAAACACTCCTATAAGATCCATTCCGAATGCGCATACAGCACCTGAATAAGATTCTGATGAAGCTATTGCTCCGTAATTTGTTACTGTTGGCGCAGTTGCGCCGAATGTAATAAAACCGTTTGAGTTGATGGTGAAATCAGAATAATCAACTCCGTTAAATTTAAAAATAAAGGGAATATGATTTGTACCATAGTTTACATCATTTAACTGAAATGGATCAATGCTTGTATGTGATGCGATTGCAACTGTAGTATCACCTGTAATCGTGCTGTATATACCGGAGGATTGCGAGAATGTGTAACTTGTTGCAACCTGTGCAGATATATTTGAAACTAAGCAGAGAAAGGACACTGCTGAAATAAATAAAATTAACCTTTTCATGATTTTTTATTTTAAGTTTTTAAAAATAGTTCTTAAGATTTGGAAATCTTTTTTCTCCTTTCAAAAAGATGCGCTTTTCAAATTTCTGATTAGTTTCTCTGATTAATTTGAGTAATCAAAAAAATTAGACTGGTGCTTGTGCACAAATACCAGGGTTTAGAGAAGTGTGGTCCGGCAGATATTGAGAACTATATTATATAGATTAAAAAACTGACAATAGAACTGTTATAATATTTATTTTTAATATTTATTTTCATTACTTTTTTTGACAAAATGACCAAGAAATAAAATTATTTGCAATCCGGCTCTACTGCCAGTCATCAAAACCTGATTTCATTTCAGATATTTTTAAAGTATTTCTTCTCATTTTCAATGTCCACTGATCTTTTAATAAGTTCAGAGATCTTTGGAATTATAATTCCATCTATTCCGGGCTTTAGTTCAACTTTGCTGAATCTTTTTCTGTAAACCTGAGTTAACTCCGCACCAAAAAAAAGCATAATCCCTGAATAATAGATCCAGATAAATAAAATTACAATTGAAGCTGCCGCACCATATGAGGAACTGTAAGAACTATTTCCCAGATACAGACCAATAAAATATTTTCCGATTGTGAAAAGGAGTGAGGTTACTACGGAGCCAAACCAAACATATTTCCAAGAAATTAATACATCAGGCAGATATTTAAATATCATTGCAAAAAGAAGTGTGATCACAATAAATGAAGTAATTGAATTTATTGCCTCAGAAGCGGGAAGAATAATTTTAAAATAATCTCCTAAAAAATTATAGAATAAATAAATCAGTGAATTTATTAACAATGAAACCATCAGCAAAAAACCTGTTGCAACAACCATTGAAAAAGAAATGATACGGTTCTTTATGAATCCTTTTATTCCTCTCCCAGGTTTGGATTCGACACCCCAGATTATATTCAGAGATTCCTGTAATTCTATAAACACACCAACAGATCCCAGAATTAAAAAAATCACACTGACAATACCTGCTAATATCCCTGTAACTTTATTTGACGCGCCTTTTATTATTGTCTGGATCATTTCTGCACCGTCGCTACCCACCAGATAATTAATTTGCTTTGATATTTCTCCTCTTACGGCTTCTTCACCGTAAAAAATTCCAGCAATGGAAATTCCTATTACTAACATTGGTCCTAATGAGAACGCAGCATAATAGGATAATGCCGCTGCCATTTTCAATCCTTTGTCATCAATGAACTGTTCCAGTGAATCAACAAATAATTCTTTAATGTTTTTAAAACTTAATTTATTCTTAGTCATTTTCTGCATTCGTATTTAATATTTAAGATCACCTGTTCCAACCGGCTTCATAGTATAATCTTGTACATTTATACTTTAACAGTTTGCTTGGTTTTATATTTTTTTAATTTTTTAATGAAATTTGAATTTACAGGAACTTCAACACCAAGTAAAAGTCCGTATGGCTTCAGGGAATCAATTCTGTCAAATATTATTTTTATAATCGCTGTAAGAGGTATGGCAAGAAACATTCCGGATACTCCGGACAAAGCACCAAAGATCAGAACCACAACTATTGAAATAAGCGCATTGATCTTTACTCTTGAAGCCACTACCAATGGGATAAGGAAATTATTGTCTATGAATTGTATTAAAATATAAACACCTAAAACAAGTAAAGGTGATGAAATGGAATCCTTAGTTACAAGCGCTACGATCATAGGGAGAGCAGTTGAAACAACTCCTCCTATATATGGAATTACATTTAAGAACGCACCGATAATTCCCAGAAGAATTGCATATTCAATTCCAAGTATCATCAATCCGGCGGAATTTAAAACAGACATAATAATTATTTCCAGCAAAAGACCGATCAAATAAGACTGAGTCATTTTTTTTCCTTCTATAAGAACTTCACTTATTGTCTCCTGATTTTTCTTATCACTTGCCCTGTCAATAAATGTGAGAAACAGTGTCTGATAATAAAGAAAAAGATACACATATACCGGAATCAACAGCCAAACAATGATCAGGTCAGTAATAGTCGATAATGTATTTCCTATCAAAGCTCCGCTTTCTTCGAAAATTGATTTACCCCATTTATCAAGCTGAGCATTTATTGATTCAATGCTTATGTTGAATTCTCCTGAAATCCAGTTCTTGCTTTGATCAAGTACGTGATTGAATTTTTCCGTGAACATTGGGAGTGATTCGTTGAATACACTCATCTGAATGAAAATGAAATAAACCAACCCGGATAAGATAAGAAATGCAAGCAATATCGCCAAC
The DNA here is from genome assembly GCA_036782915.1 of Bacteroidota bacterium. Classification (GTDB taxonomy): domain Bacteria; phylum Bacteroidota; class Ignavibacteria; order Tepidaquicellales; family Tepidaquicellaceae; genus JAEUSI01. The sequence goes on from DAIPYE010000151.1 coordinate 7,847, forward strand.
GTAATTGCAACAAGTCGTGG
>DAIPYE010000152.1:0-7834 GCA_036782915.1 Bacteroidota bacterium
TACAAGACAGTTGATGGCGGAGTAACGTGGACACAGACTTTTGCTCAGCCGGGAGGTTTCATAAATTCAGTCAATAAATTCAACGGATTTCCTGTCTTTGGATTTCATGGAGATCCTATAGGTGGAAGATGGACTCAATTTATAAGTTTCGATTTTGGCTCGACTTGGGATTCAACAGGTCTTTATAATCCGGCACCTCCGGGAGAAGCAGGATGGAATAATTCCTTCTGGTCTGCTATGCCAACTTGTCCATTTCCCCCATGTGCCTTTTCTTATTATGGAACCAACAATACAAAAGTTTATCAGCCGTTTGGTAATGGCACAATACTAAGTTACCCAACTCCCGGACTTCAGAATTCCTTTGCGATTTGGGGGAATGACAATTCAAGAATAATGACAGGTGGGGATATAATGCTATATACAATAAATGGCGGAGTAAGCTGGACAAATGTAAATGCAATCGGTACCGGTGATATTCTCGGTATTTGCGGAGGAGGTACGATCTGGTATTACACACGAGGATCATCAGTTTATAAATCAACTGACGACGGAGGAGCGTGGACTTCAGATCATTCAGCGACAGGTACATACAATCATATTTCACTTTCCCCTGCCGGACTTTACATGTGGGCTGTAAGAAGTAACGGAGGTATTTCGAGAAATTTAATTGATTTTCCATTACCTGTAGAACTTACATCCTTTTTGTCAACAGTCAACGGAAGCAATGTAACACTTAACTGGAGCACTTCGGTAGAGATCAATAATTCCGGTTTTGATATTGAGCGTTCGAATGTCAATGGTCAGACCTCAAGCGAATGGATTAAAGTCGGCTATGTGAACGGAAATGGTAATACAAATGAGATTAGAAATTATCAGTTCACTGACAGAGGTCTGAATCAGGGTAAATATAATTACAGACTAAAGCAGATCGATATCAACGGTAATTTTAATTATCATAATCTCAGCAATGAAGTCATAATCGGATTACCGGAAAAATTCACTTTGTCACAGAATTATCCAAATCCGTTTAATCCGTCGACAAAAATCAATTACGATCTACCGTTCGATGCAAATGTAGATTTAAAAGTTTTTGATATGACAGGAAGAGAGGTTATGACGCTTGTAAATGATTTCAGATCAGCCGGATATTATACTGTAAATTTCAATGCATCAAATCTTTCGACAGGAATATATCTTTACAGAATATCTGCAATATCAAACGGGCAGAACTTTAATTCTGAAAAGAAAATGGTGCTGATAAAATAACGACATTTGTCGCATTAATAAGTATTAAATGTGTAGAGAATTGAAAAGGAACGGAGAGAAGTAATAATTTCTCTGTTCCTTTATTTATCTACTAATAATTTCAGATTGTAAGACCCAAAAGAGCAATCATTTTTGTAATTTTTAATGGTTTACCCTTAGCTAAAGTACATTAAGTATCTTATTTTTAAAAAAAATAAAAAAAGGTAATTTACCCCTGAAAGATGTTTCGAATTAAAAAATTACAAAGATCATGAAAAACAAAATAAGAATTATAATAGCCGATGATCATCCGATATTCAGAGGCGGATTGAAACAGATCATTGAAGATGAAAATGATATTGAAATAGTCGGAGAAGCTCCTAACGGACGGAAAGCGCTTGAGCTGATATTCGAAAAGAAGCCTGATGTTGCAATACTGGATGTTGACATGCCTGAGAAAACCGGATTTGAAGTTCTGAAGGAACTGACAAAATCCGATAATTCCGTGAAAATAATTTTTCTGACAATGTATAAGGAAGAAAATTTGTTTAATGAAGCGATGGATAACGGGATCAAAGGATATGTACTGAAGGAAAGCGCAGCAGATGATATTTGCGAATGCATAAGATTAGTTGCTGACGGAGATTATGCGATCAGTCCGTTAATTTCAAAATTCCTTGTAAAAAGAATGAGCCTGCTTGATAAGCTTAAAAAAAGTAAACCTTCCATAAATGATCTTACATTAACGGAAAGAAAAATCTTAAAATGTATTTCAGAAAACAAATCTTCAAAGGAAATAGCTGATGAGTTTTTTATAAGTTACAAAACTGTTGAGACTCACAGAAGCAATATCAGCAAAAAGCTTGAACTTCAGGGAAGTCTCAGTCTTGTTAGATTTGCACTGGAAAATAAGTCTGCTATATGATTGATAAAATAGTTAAATATTAAGCCTTAATTCATTGACGCACAATTAATACATACACAAATTTCAGAATATTAAGACTTACCAATTTAATTTTCTGTTTATTAGAAAAATAATTTAAGGAGAATAAATATGAAGAACATCAAATTAATTTTAATAGCACTGACTTTAAATTTTTTCATTTCAATAAATTCTTATTCGTTTCCTGCAGAGTTAGCTTCATTTTCTGCAAACGTAAATACAAATATTGTTACTCTTACATGGGATACTGTTATTGAAATTAATAACAATGGATTTTTAGTTGAGTGGAAGAATATTGATTCAATAAACTGGAATCAGCTTGGGTTTGTAACCGGTAACGGGATAACCAATATTCCTCATAGTTATCAGTATATTGATACTGTACTTATACAGGGAAGCTATAATTACAGACTGAAGCAGGTAGATTTTAACAATACATTTCAGTTTTATGAACTTAGCAATTTTGTAATTATAAATACTATTTCTATTTCAAGTATAAATTCTATTTTTTCAGATAAATTTGAACTGTTTCAGAATTATCCTAACCCTTTCAATCCTGTTACAAAAATCAGTTACGATTTACCTTTGACGAATTTCGTAACCCTAAAAGTTTATGATATTCCGGGAAATGAAATTTCTACATTAGTAAACAACAAACAAACTGCGGGAAGATATGAAGTATTATTCGATGCTTCAAATCTGGGGTCAGGAATGTATTTTTATAATCTCAGGGTGAGCCTGTCGAACTCACTCGAAACCGGAAATTACTGTAAAGTAAAAAGAATGTCATTCATAAAATAAATTTAAATAATTTATAATGAATAAAAATAGATTTGTAAGGATTATATCCCTTGTATATTTCACAATGCCTGCTTTTTTAATAAGCTGCGGAATAAATGAAAGTGAGGAAACTGTTATAATAGATCCGATACTTATCGGTAAAGGATCAATAACCATAACAGAAGGACTTTCTCAGCAAAATGTCGTGATCACAGATACCTGTGCATGGAATGAATTAAAAAGTAAAATGGATTATGTCAATTATGTATCGGGAAGTTTTACTGAAACAGAAATAAATTTCTCTGATTATATGATCTTAGCTTCATTAAGTGAAATCAGAGGAATCGGCGGTTGTTCAATAGAGATGATATTAATAGAAGAATTTTCCGAAATAATTGAAGTAACAATTGAAAATAAAATTCCCCGGATAGGTCTCGCTATTGTTTGCCAGGATTATCACATAGTAAAGATCCCAAAAACAAATAAACATATAATTTTCAAATGAAACAAAGATTCACAAATTTTTAAATTGCCGATAGAGCAAATTAGAATTATTTTCTTAAAATTAAATTAATTCTGCATTTAAAGCCATTATCCATTTGAATAAAATCTTTAGTTTGATTAATATTGTATCTGAAATTGAAAAGAAATTTTTGTTTCTAAAAAAATGGATAATTTATTAATGCTTCACGGCGCAATTGGATCATCAGTTCAGCTCGAACCATTAGCTGAGTTTTTAACAGATACTTATAAAGTCTATCTGCTTAATTTCTCGGGTCATGGCGGAAAACAGATTCCAAAAGAAAAGTTCAGTATAGAAATGTTCGCAGATGATGTTCTGTATTTTATAGACAGGAATAAACTTAAAGGAATAAATATATACGGATACAGTATGGGCGGATATGTTGCATTGTATATTGCAAGACATTTTCCTGAAAAAATAAATAAGATATTTACGACAGCGACAAAATTTGACTGGACAGAAGAAACTTCATTAAAAGAATCTCATTTACTGAATCCGGAAAATATTTCAGAAAAATTACCAAAGTTCGCTGAGCAATTAATTGAAAGACATTCACCTGAAAACTGGAAAATAGTTTTGAGTAAAACTGCTGAAATGATGATCGATCTGGGAAAGAGTCAATCACTTAACGATGAAGATTTTTCTACAATTGAAAATGAAGTTTTGTTAAGTGTCGGTGACAGGGATAATATGGTTTCGATTGAAGAGACAGTTGATGTTTATAGAAATTTGAAAAACGGAAACCTGCTTATTTTTCCGGACACGCCGCATCCTATTGAAAAGATTTCTCCTGTAAGACTGGCAAATGAAATAAAATTATTTTTTAAATAACTTCTATGATAATATTTCAGGAAAATCTTGACAATATTAAACCGGAAATGCTTGGTAATTTTTTTGAAGGATGGAATAAATTTCCATCAAAAGAAAAGCATTTTGAATTATTGCAAAACAGTGAATTTAAAATACTGGCTGTTGATAATGAAACAAAAAAAGTAGTCGGATATATAAATGCAATTACAGACGGAGTTTTGTCTGCATATATTCCATTATTGGAAGTAGTTCCCGAATTTAAAAACAAAGGGATCGGGACAGAACTTGTAAAAAGAATGCTTGAGAAATTAAAGGATTATTATATGATAGATATTGTATGTGATGAATCTGTGCATGGATTTTATGAAAAATCCGGAATGAAAAAATATTCTGCAATGATTCTTAGAAATTATGACAAACAATCCTGACTGGAAAAATATTAAAAGAATATTGATACTCGGCTGTTCGGGAACTGGAAAAAGCACATTGGCTAAACAAATCGGAAAGAAATTTGATCTGGAAGTTATTCATCTCGATAAATTTTTCCATAAGCCGAACTGGGAACCCCGAGATATTGAGGAATTCAGAAAAATTGTCAAAGAATTAATCCTGAAAGATAAATGGGTTATGGATGGAAATTACACAAAAACTTTAGCTGAAAGAATTAGGAGAGCAAACTTTATTATTTTTTTTGATTACAATTCATATTTATGCACTTACCGTGTCATAAAACGTAATATTAAAACAAAACTCGGATTGGAAATTAGAACTGATATGGCGGAAGGCTGTGTAGAGTCATGGCTTGACTGGGAGTTTATAAAATTTGTCTGGAATTTTAAGATTGCATATATTCCTTTGACTTATCAGATACTGGAAGAATCAAAATTTGACAAAAAAAAATTAATTATAATTAAAAGTAGAAGTGAAGGCAGAAAATTCATCAAAAATTTAGAACAATGAACAAAATAATTGACAAGAAATTAAAATTAGTTTCATTGAAAGAGTCGCATGCAAAAGATCTGTACAACCTGACTGACACTAACAGAGATTATTTGAATAAATGGCTTCCATGGGTAAAATTAACCAACAGTGTTTCCGATACAAAGAAATTTATCCGATCATCGATGAGAAAATCAAAAGCTAAAAAAGGTTTTGACTGTCTGATATATTATGATAATAAAATAGCAGGCACTATCGGGTTGGTTGAAATTTGCACGGTAAGAAGTAATGCAGAAATCGGATACTGGCTTGCAGAAAATTTTACGGGAAAAGGAATAATGACAAAGTGCTGTGAAGTTTTGACCGATCACTGTTTTCAAAAATTAAAACTAAACCGTGTAGTTATCAAATGCGAGGTTAAAAACAAAGCAAGCCGGAGCATACCCGAAAGACTTAAATTTTTCAATCAGGGGATTTTAAAATGTGATGGATTTTATAATGATAAATATGTAGATCATGTGCAATATTCAATGTTTAAAAGAGAATGGGGTAAATGATGTGAATGGTCAATGATGAATGATCAATAGTCAATGGTCAATGGTCTGTACTTAATGATGAAATTCAATTAAATAAATAAAAAAATCATGAAAACATTAAAACTTTTTACAGCAATTCTCTTTGTATTTTTTCTTCAGCAAAATATTTATTCACAAAAAACTTTACCGGAAGCAACTGTGACTGTCTGTGAAAATACAGATGACGGAGTAAATCCGATTAATCCGAAAACAACTGTGAAAGTCGGGGAAGGAGTGGTATATCAATTAGCATTTCAGGATAAATATAAAATTGGCAAAGAAACCGAACCCGAACAGTTTTTTATAGACTGGAAAGTTTATCAACTTGATAAAATCGGGAATGAAGAGTATCTGTACGGTGAAAAAACAATGACAGTAAATTCTTTATTCAGAAGATATGCATTGTCTGAGCAGCTCTATTACACGGTTCCTGGCAGATACAGAATATATGCGCTTCCTGTCGGATGGAGTGATGCAGATCTTAGCGGCAACAAAAATAAATATTACGGAATGACTGAGATAGATGTAGTGGAGTAAACTTTATTAAAAATAAACGAAACTGAAAACAGGTGAATTCAAAATAAAATTTTAAATTGTTTTCTATAAGTCATTGACATATATTTGTAATGAAGATAATTGAAACCCAAATATTTACAAAAAGGATCACTTCACTGTTAACACACGAAGATTATAGAAATTTTCAAAACGAATTAATTATAAACCCTGAAAAAGGAAATATAATCAGAGGAAGTGGTGGTTTGCGTAAGATCAGATGGTCAATCGAAGGAAAGGGCAAAAGCGGAGGAGTTAGAATAATTTATTGTTGGCTTAAAGAAAGAGAAATAATACTACTGTTATTCGTTTATAAAAAGAATGAATATGAAGATTTAACGAATCAACAAATAAAGTTACTAAAATCAATTGTAGAAAAGGAGTTGAAATGAACAACGAACTTTTTAATGAGTTAAAAAAAAGTATAAGGCAGGGTGGAAAAATTCTAAATGGTAAAATGAAACCGGGTAGAGAATTTAATTTCGACAATCCGAATCCGAAGCTAATAAGATTAAAATTAGGTCTGTCACAGGGTAAGTTTGCGAGCTTAATGGGAATAAGCACTTCTACTTTACAAAATTGGGAGCAGGGTAGAAGAAAGCCAGAAGGACCGGCAAAAGTTTTACTGAATGTAACATATAAATTTCCGCAAGAAGTATTGGATACAGTCAGAGAAAAATAATATTAACAATCGATTTTAAAACTACATATACTCCAGCTTCACATTATTTGTCAAAGGATGCGACTGACAGGTAAGAATATATCCTTCATCAATTTCAGCGTCGGACAACCCTTCTCGTTCATCCATTTTAACTTTTCCTGAAACAAGTTTTGCGCGGCAGGTTGTACAGATTCCGCTCTTGCATGAAAACGGAGGATCAAGATCAGCTTTTATTGCAGCCTGAAGAATATTTACACCCGGCGGAACTGTAAGCATATGTTCCGATCCGTCGAGAATAACTTTTACTTCCCTTTCTTTTAGTATTTCGGATTCGTCAAAATCTTCACCGCTGTCTTTTTGCGGAATGAATTCTTCATGATGGACAGGTGCAGTGAAATGCTCTATGTGTATTTTTTTATGATCAACATTAATTCTCTCAAGATCATCTTTTACTTTTTCCATCATTTCTTCCGGTCCGCAAATAAAATATTCAGCTTCCTTTGATCTTTCCCCCAGATTCTCTTTAACTAATTTCAAAAGATCTTCACTGTTAACCATTCCTTTTAGACCTGTGTAATTATCATTAAAGTCTGAAATTGTAAAAAATAAATTCAGTCTGCCATTACTTTTTTCCTGAAGATGAAGAAGTTCATCTTTAAAAATAATTCCTGACTCATCCCTGCTTCCATAATAAAGGATCACTTTACTTTTCGGTTCTACATAAAGCACTGACTTCAATATCGAAAGCAACGGTGTAATCCCGCTGCCGCCGCCAATAAGGAAATAATTTTTTTCATTTAAAGGAT
>DAIPYE010000153.1:0-6162 GCA_036782915.1 Bacteroidota bacterium
TACAATACTTCCGGTTACAATTCAGGTAATGCAGTAATTCTAAAAACTACCAACGGAGGAACAACATGGCAGAGAGTTTATATTTCTTCAAGATCAGGAGAATGGTGCTGGAAAATTTCATTTGTATCAAAAACTACAGGTTATGTCAGTATTGAAAGGCATTCCGGATTAGCATACATTTTAAAAACAACAAACGCAGGTCAAAGCTGGTCTGAATCTCCATTCCAGAATTATGATGTACAAGGGATAGGATTTATAGATGAATATACCGGCTGGACAGGTGGATGGACAGGTCCGACCTTTGAAACAACGAACGGAGGTCAAAGCTGGACTCAGTCTGAATGGGGGTATTTTGTTAACAGATTCCGATTTCTAAATGATACTCTTGCTTTTGCAGTAGGAGACAGAGTGTATAAATATATAAGAGGGAATGGAATTACACCGGTTGTCCGGTTTGCTGCTGTTGGTGATTACGGTTCAAGCGGTCCGAATGAGTCTGCAGTTTCAAATCTTATTAAAAGCTGGGATCCTGAATTTGTTATCACACTTGGAGATAATAATTATGAGTCCGGTGAACAGTCAACGATAGATGTTAATATAGGTCAGTATTACAATCAGTTTATTTCTCCATATACAGGCAATTACGGAACAGGTGATTCTGTAAATCGTTTTTTCCCTTCACTTGGAGATCATGACTGGATCACTGCCGGAGCAACACCTTATCTTGATTATTTCACATTACCGGGAAATGAGAGATATTATGATTTTGTAAAAGGAAACATTCACTTTTTTTGCATAGACAGCGACGTGAATGAACCTGACGGAAATGACAGTAATTCTGTGCAGGCGCAATGGCTGAAAAATAAACTTTCAGAGTCTTCTGAAACTTTTAATATCGTTTATTTTCATCATTCGCCATATAACTCGGGAACATTGTACGGATCAAATGCTATCATGCGATGGCCATTTAAATCATGGGGAGCCAGTGCCGTTTTATCCGGTCATGAACATTTTTATGAAAGACTCACTGTAAATAATATGACTTATTTAGTGAACGGGTTAGGCGGAAAAAGTATTCATTCTTTTTCGCAGTCACCAATATCCGGAAGTCAGAAAAGATACAACAGCAATTACGGTGCTATGCTGATCGAATCTTTTGAGGATAATATTGTATTTAAATTCAGAAATATTACGGCAAACCAGATTGATGTTTATAAAATATTTAAAACTCCAAAGACGCTAGAATTAACAGCTTTTGTGGAAGGATTTTACAATCCTGCTCCGGGAGGTTCTGCCACTGATGTTGTTTCCGTTTATATAAGAAATTCCAATTCACCGTATTTGATTGTTGATTCATTAAAAGGAAATCTGAGTCCTAGCGGTATTATGAATTTATCTTTCCCGTCTGTTAAAAATGGAACTGACTATTATATACAGATAAGTCACAGAAATTCAATAGATACATGGAGCGCTTCATTTCAGAGATTTGCCGCCGGTAAACTCAAATATGATTTTTCAACTTCTGCAGATAAGGCTTATGGTAATAATCTTGTTCTTAAAGGAACAAAATACTGTATATATTCGGGCGATGTGAATAAGGATGGAATAATTGACGGAAGCGATTTGAGTGAGGTAGAAAATTCAGTTACGGAAAATTTATTCGGTTATATAAATACAGATCTGAACGGTGATTATACGGTTGATGCTGCTGATCTTAGTATTGTGGAAAATAACTCATCTTTTTCTGTAATGATCCAGGCTCCTTAAAATTTATAATTCAATTTTATTTGCAGTATGTAAAAATGTAAATATATGTATTTAACGCTTTTAAATATAATGCAGTTAAGAATATAAATTAAATTAATTTAAACATATTAGTGTAAATCGAGAAAAGCAGAAAATTTGAATAGGAATCAAAAATGCGCATATTATGTGAAATAAAAAATGAACACTAAGCAAAATTAACTGAACTTATATTCTTTACTTTTATCAGAGCTGTTAATAAAATCAATAGCTGATATTCTTTTTTTTCCTTCAAATTGCAACTCTTCAATTTCCAGTATATTATCACCGGTAGAAACTAACATTTTTTTATCTTTGATTATAACAGTTCCAGGTGAATTTGATGCAGGAAGGTCTGAAAATTTTGTTTTAAATATTTTTACGGATCTATTTTCCAGAATGCTGTAAGCTGACGGATATGGTGAAAGTCCTCTCACTAAATTATGAATTTTTACAGAATCTTTATTCCAGTCGATCTTACAATCTTTTTTGAAAATTTTCGGAGCAGGTGAAGACAATAATTCATTTTGTTCGAAAGGAATAAAACTACCTGATTCAATCAGCTTTACAGTTTCCAGAACACATTCAGCACCTATAAGTGAAAGTTTATCATGAAGTGAGCCCGCATCGTCATTTATATCAATATTGACTTTCTTCTGTAACAGAATATTTCCGGTATCAACTTTTTCTTTAAGAAAAAATGTAGTAACTCCTGTTTCCTTTTCCCCATTGATGACAGCATGATTTATTGGTGCAGCGCCGCGGTATGCCGGAAGCAATGAAGCATGAAGATTAAATGAACCAAGCGCGGGAATTGAATAAACTTCTTTGGGAAGAATTCTGAATGCAACAACAATAATAAGATCAGGGCTAAATTCGGAAATTTCAGATATAAATTTTTCATCCTTTAAATTTTCCGGCTGAAGAATTTTCAAATTATATTTCAGCGAACATTCCTTTACCTCTGAAATAGAAACATTCAAACCCCTTCCTTTTTTCATATCAGGAGCGGTAACAACACTGCAAACATTATATTTATTCTCAATTAGCATTTCCAGTGAAGGCACTGCAAATGAAGGCGTACCCATAAAAACAATTTTCATAAGACATTAAAATATTTTAAAAATGCCCTGTGAAAAATTACAGAGCGGGGTGATCAGGGAAATAAAATCACATATTCAGTTTGGAATGAATGTGCAGTTTGTAATCTGTTTCTATTTTACCTTTTTTAATTTTAGCCAACTGTTTTTTAATTTCTTTTTTCTGGTCTGCGGAAATATAATCTATAAATAATTTCCCGTTAAGATGGTCGATCTCATGCTGAGCAACTCTCGACATGAATCCTTTTAATTCTACTTCAATTTCATTCATATAAAAGTCATGATACTTCAGAAAAATTTCTTTCGGTCTTTTAATTTCAAATCTCACATCCGGAATACTGAGACATCCTTCTTCCATGCTTATTTCACCGTGACTGTCGGTTATAACAGGGTTAATAAGTATCATAGGTTTTTCCTTCTTATTCTCTTCAATTTCAGAAATATCTATAACAGCAAGTGAAATACTCTTGTTTATCTGAGGCGCTGCAAGTCCAACTCCCGATGACCTTTCCATTGTATAAAACATATTCTGCACAAGGTCTATCAGAGCAGAGTCTGCTTTTGTCACAGGAATGGTTTTTTTTCTCAGGATATCCATTCCGTAAGTTGTAATCGGTAATTGTCTGATCATTAATAATTTTTGCAAATATAAGAAATATGAAGAACTGTATAAAGTAACTTTAAAGTTTTAAAAATGAATATTATTTTGAACTTAAAATTTAAGTGCAAAACAGGTATTATATTAAAAAAGTATTTATGCGCATATTATTTATAAATTATTATTCAAATGGAATCTGAATTTCTTTCATTTTTCGAAAGTATGTGGAAAGATCTTATAAAACTCCTTCCTAAACTTATCATATCTGCAATTGTACTAATTCTGTTTATTTTTCTTTCAGGAAAGATTGAAAAGCTTATAAAATACAGATTATCTTACAAAACTGAAGATGCTATACTTTCCGGATTTTTTGGGAAGATCTCAAAATGGGTTTTTTTAATAATTGGTTTTGTATTAGTGATGGAAATTCTTGGATTTGCTTCACTTGCAGGCGGGATCATTACCGGAGCAGGTTTGTCAGCAGTAATACTCGGATTCGCTTTTAAAAATATCGGAGAGAATTTTCTTTCGGGATTGTTATTAGCATTTAAGAGGCCATTTAAGGTAGGTGATACGATACATACAGAAGGATATACAGGAACTGTATCTTCAATGGATTTCAGAACGACAAATATAAAAACACTAGACGGTCAGGATATATTCATTCCAAATTCTATGATAATTAACAATCCGTTGTCAAATTTCACTTATGAAAGTAAAAGAAGATTTGATTTCACAATACAGTTTGATTATGAAAATGATATTGATAAAGCAAAAAATATTATAAACAGCGCTGTGCAGAAAGTAAGTGAAGTGCTTGCGGATCCGATACCGATAGTTGTAGTTGACCAGCTTACAACATCTATCAGCATAAAAACATATTACTGGCTGGACGCAAAGGCAGTTGAAAGAAGTATTCTTTTAATTAAAAGTGAAGTAATAGAGAAAACAAGGCAGGATTTAAATAATGCAGGAATAAACATAACAGATGTAACTCAGATCAAAATAATGAATGACAATATACCGGTTGTCGTAAATTCAAAAAATTAAATTTTAAAAATAATTCTTAATATTAATTCTTAAAAAGGAGATTTGTAACTTATGGAAGTATTTAAACCGGAAAATATCAGAAACATTTCTATTACAGGTCATGGCGGAAGCGGCAAAACAACCTTTGCTGAAGGAATTTTATTTGCAACAGGTGTTACCAACAGATTCGGAAAAGTGGAAGAAGGGAATACTGTCAGTGATTATCACAAAGACGAGATCGAAAAACAGATTTCCATTAATTCTTCTCTTCTAAATACAAACTGGAAAGGCTCTGACGGAGTTTTTAAAAAAATTAATATAATTGATACTCCCGGATATATGGATTTTGTCGGTGAGGTCAGGTCAGCTTTAAGAGTAACCGATACAGCTTTAATTATGGTTGACGCGTTTAAAGGTATTGAAGTCGGCACTGAATCCTCATTTATGATGACGAATGAAAATGAGAACAATGTGATCTTTTTAATAAATAAACTTGATACTGAAAATGCTGATTTTGAAAAAACAGTATCAGATATTAAAGAAAGTTTTGGTGAAAGAGTTGCCGTAGTTCAGTTCCCGTTAAATCAGGGAACAAATTTTGACGCAGTACTTGATGTCATCCGTATGAAAATTCTCAGATTCAAAAATGACGGGAAAGGTGAATATACAGAAGAAGAAATACCTGCATCTTTGATGGACAAAGCTATGGAATATCATCAGAAATTTGTAGAGGTCATTGCAGAAGAGGACGAGGAATTGCTTAATAAATTTTTCGAAGAAGGCGCGAATTTAACTGACGAGGAAATTGAATACGGATTAAAAAAGGGAATGCGTGAAAGAAAATTATTCCCTGTTTTTTGTATAAGCGCTTCGTTGAATATCGGAACAAGGGATGTGCTGGATTTTATTTCAAATTATACTGAATCGCCTATGGATAAACCTGCAGAGATCGGACACAGCCCCAACAGCGAAGAACCGATTGAAGTACCGCCAAAAGCTGACGGTGAGCCGACAATGTTTATTTTTAAAACTGTATCAGAAAAAAATATCGGTGAATTATCTTTCTTCAGGGTTTATTCTGGTAAACTGAAAGCAGGAATGGATATGATAAATGAGGCAAACGGCAAAACAGAAAGATTGTCTCAAATGTATTCCATGAACGGTAAAGACAGAAAAGAAATGAGTGAAGTTGTATGCGGCGATATAGGTGCTGTTGTAAAACTAAAGGATTCGCATACAAATAATACTTTAAGCTCAAAAAACTTTCCAGTTGTTTTGCAGGATATAAATTTCCCAAAACCAAATATGACAATGGCAATTCATGCAAAAAACAAAGGAGACGATGATAAAATTGCTTCAGCACTGCATTCTTTGCACGAAGAAGATCCGACATTTATTGTAGCATTTAATCCCGAAACTGCACAGACACTAATAAGCGGGCAAGGTGAAATACATCTTACAACTATTCTTAACCGAATGAAGAGTAAATATAATTTTGAAGTAAATGTTTCAAATCCAAAGATACCTTACAGGGAAACAATCAGAGCTAAAGTTGATAATATTGAATACAAACATAAAAAACAATCAGGCGGCAGAGGACAGTTTGGACATGTGCATATAAAGATCGAACCGCTTGAAAGAGGCGGTGGTTTT
>DAIPYE010000153.1:6172-7809 GCA_036782915.1 Bacteroidota bacterium
CAGTTTCTCAATGCCTTCGTAGGAGGTGTAGTACCGGGAAGATTTATTCCTGCCGTGGAAAAGGGTTTGATAGAAACAATTACTTCAGGAGTTATGATCGGTTGTAAGGTAATTGATGTCAAAGTTACTCTGTTTGACGGATCATATCACAATGTGGATTCGGATGAAATTTCATTTAAGATCGCAGCTTCTCAGGCATTTAAAAAAGGATTCAAGGACGGAAGTCCTGTGATACTTGAGCCTGTATATGATGTGGAAGTAGTTTTTCCTGAAGAGTTCATGGGATCTGTTTCCGGTGACATTTCTTCAAGAAGAGGCAGAATAATGGGAATGGATGTTTACGGAAAACTTCAGAAAGTAACCTGTCAGATGCCATTGTCAGAGATGAATGATTATTCCACAAAATTAAGATCGCTTACACAGGGCAGAGGATATTACGACAGAAAATTTTCACATTATGAAGATGTGCCAAAAGAAGTAGAAGTAAAAATTATTGCAGAATACGAAAAAGAAAGAATTGAAGAGAATTAAAAATTAAAACTATCGTTTTAGAAACCTTACTTAATCTTTTAATTATAAAATTATAAATGGGATTTTTTGAGTTATTTTCAATGCCGGAAACTTATGTAAGTCTTCTCACACTTACTTTTCTTGAAATAGTACTTGGTATAGATAACATAATATTTATTTCTATTCTGACGGGAAGACTTCCGGAATCTGAAAGAGAAAAGGGAAGGATCACAGGATTAGTAATTGCTTTGGTTTTCAGGATATTGTTATTGCTCGGTATTTCGCATATAGCCGGTCTTGTAACTCCATTGATTACAATTTTCGGATATTCCTTTTCCGGAAGAGATCTGATATTACTGGGCGGCGGTTTATTTCTTATGATCAAAAGCACACTGGAAATTCATAACAAGCTTGAAGGAGAAGAAGAAGAGAAAAAAGAAGGAAGCAAATCTAAATACTGGAACATCATTTTACAGATAGTTGTTCTTGATCTTGTATTTTCACTTGATTCGGTAATTACAGCAGTTGGTCTTGTAAAGCATGTATCGATAATGGTTGTTGCAATAATCCTTTCTATGATAGTGATGATTCTGTTTGCTGGAAAAGTCAGTGAATTCATACATAAACATCCGACCATTAAAATGCTGGCTTTATCATTTCTGTTGATGATCGGTTTGCTTTTATTTGTTGAAGCATTTCATGTTGAAGTTCCGAAAGGTTATGTATACTTCGCAATGGCATTCTCTTTAATAGTTGAAATGCTGAATATAAAAATGCGTAAGAAAAAAGAGAAGCCTGTTGAACTGAGGGAAAAATACAAAGAGGAAAAAAAGTCAGAAACAACTTAGCATAGTTTTCTATGTAACTATTAAATAGATTTATATTGTATTAATTTTGTATAAACAAATCAAAGAAATCTTCAGTAATTAATTTTTTAAAATTAAAAAAATATTTATGTACGGCGGCGGATATATTTTTGAAGAATCAAAGAACGGATATTCAGAATCAGAAGATAAAAATAGACTTGATCATTTTGAATCAAAGATAGCGGCAGGTGATAAAATAGAACCATCAGACTGGATGCCGGCAGAATACAGAAAACAGCTTATAAGAATGATCGAGCAGCA
>DAIPYE010000154.1:0-6198 GCA_036782915.1 Bacteroidota bacterium
TCCGCAGATCTCTGCTATTATGGGTCCTTGTGTTGCAGGAGGAGCTTATCTGCCTATTATGAGCGATGAAGCTTTGATCGTTGAAGGAACAGGAAGTATTTTTCTGGCCGGTTCGCATTTAGTGAAAGCTGCTGTCGGAGAAGTTATAGATAATGAATCACTTGGCGGAGCTACAGTGACAACTGAAGTTTCCGGAATCACAGATGAGAAAATGGCAAGTGATGAAGAGTGCATTGAAAAGATCAGGGAGTTAGTAAGTAAGTTCGGAAGTAATGAAAAAGCAGGGTTTGACAGAATAGAATCAAGAAGAACTTTATTTGAAGAAAAGGAAATTTACGGCGTTATTCCGGAAGACAGTTCTAAACCTTATGATACTCACGAGTTAATCTCCAGAATTATTGATGATGGTGATTTTGATGAATACAAACCTGAATATGGAAAAACTATAATAACAGGTTATGCTAGAATTGACGGATGGGCTGTAGGAATTGTAGCAAATCAGAGAAAGATCGTAAAAAGTAAAACCGGAGAGATGCAGTTTGGAGGTGTTATATATTCTGACAGTGCAGATAAGGCGGCAAGATTTATTATGAACTGTAACCAGAGAAAAATTCCTCTTTTATTTTTACAGGATGTAACAGGTTTTATGGTTGGATCAAGATCTGAACACGGAGGCATCATAAAGGACGGGGCGAAAATGGTTAATTCGGTGGCAAACAGTGTCGTTCCAAAAATTACTATCATTACCGGGAACAGTTACGGTGCCGGAAATTATGCCATGTGCGGAAAAGCTTATGACCCCAGGTTTATTTTTGCATTCCCTAATGCACAAATCGCAGTGATGGGAGGTTCTCAGGCAAGTAATGTATTGCTCGATATTAAAACCGGTCAGCTGAAAAAGCAGGGAAAAGAATTTACTGATGAAGATAAAAAAACTTTTCTGGATGAAATTAAAAACCGTTATGATGAACAAACAAATGTTCTATATGCAGCTTCCAGATTATGGATTGATGAGATCATTGACCCGGCTGATACAAGAAAAATTGTTTCTTATTGTATTGAGCTCACAAATAACAATCCTGAAATTAAAAAATTTAATGTCGGAGTTATTCAAACTTAATTCTTTTTATATAAATTATACCTTAAAAATCTCTTTCGGATCTAATTTTCTGAAGGAGATTTTTTTTTCAATAAATATTGTGCTGATAATTTTACATGAGTTTCTTAATAATAAATAATTTATATTTGCACACAATAAATTATAGAAGTACACAAAATTTCAGATATCTTTTAAATCTGAGTAATTTAGATACATTGTTAATATTTCCCCAAAAATATTAAAGTTTATACTTAATTTCCCAAAAAATTAAGTTTAGTTAGAAAAAATCGTTGAAGTTATTTACAGCACAATTTTATTCATCAGGAAATTTTGACCCCAAAAGCAGGAATATTGATTTTAAATTAAATCTCTGTTCCTTTTTCAAAATTTCAAAAAGTAAATTCGTATTCTTAATTTTAAATTTTTACTTTTATGAGATCAAATCTACAAGGGGTTATTACACTAATCTTCTTAGTTTTTTTTACTTCAGTTTTACATTCGCAAAGTTCAAACATTTTTTTAAATCCAAACAAAAGAGTTTTTCCTGATACTGTAACCCAGATCGATCCTGCAGTAGCGATTCACCCTTTGAATCCTATGATAATGGCAGGAACTGTTGTAACTGATATCTATCCCGGAGGATATACTACCGGTGTTATATGAGTTTTGACGGTGGAGCAAACTGGCAGGGTAAAAATGCTATCAAAGATTCAACAGGTATGATAATAAGTACAGTCGGGAATCCAAAGATTGCAATTGATAAAAACGGGACATTCCTTGTTTCATATATTGCACCAAATTCGTCAGGTGGAAATGCATTCAAAGTGGGAATTAGTTATTCGACAAATAACGGAAATTACTGGTCAAGAACAGTTTATATTCCGGGTGTTGATTCAGCCGATAAACCTGTTATAACAACTGACGATATTCCTTCAAGTCCGTATTTTGGCAACAGTTACGTTGTTTATAATGACAGAAGCGGCATTCAATTTTCAAGAACCACAAACAGTGGAAAAACATGGGCTGCAGCAAGAAAGATCAGCCCACCTGTTTATTGGATAAGAACAGGAGCTTTTGTGACAGTTGGTCAATCCGGTGAGATTTATGTAACATGGCCATATTTGAAAGATTCTCAAAAATATATCGGTTTTGCAAAATCTACAGACGGTGGATTGAGCTGGGATTCAACAGATACTGGTATTCCGGTTTTTCCTCTTAAAAGTGATTTCAGAATTAATTTAAATCTGGTTAAACTTAACGGACTTCCGTCAATTGCTGTTGATAATTCATCCGGAATCAGAAACGGATGGATATATGTGGCATCATGCGAAAGACAGGGTGCAGGCAATCAGGCTCAGGACAGTTGTGATGTTATTCTCCGTTGTTCATCTGATCACGGATTGACCTGGCCAATGACATATCGCGTAAATCAGGATTCCGGTACTTATCATTATCAGATATTCCCGGCAATTACAATTGATAAAACAGGCGGTATAAATGTTTTATATTATGACACGAGAAATACACCCGGAAGAGATTCATTTCAGGTATATCTTTCCCGCTCTGAAGACGGAGGTCAGACTTTTCAGGATCTTTTAATTTCAGATCACAAATTTAAATTAAAACAAATGGTAAGTTCAAAATGGGTGTTTGCAATTCCAAGCTATATTGGAACAGGTATTGGAATTGCTTCATCTGCAAAGAATATTATTCCGTTCTGGTTTGATAATTCCGCAGATTCAGATTATCAGGCATTCACATCTGTAATTAGTATTAAGCAGAAATCTTTTATCAAAGTTATTCCTCAGGGATTTTTAGATCTTTCAAATCAATATCTGAATTCGAAAGATACGATCAGAGTTTACCTCAGAAGAAATAATTCTCCCTATGCGGTAATTGATTCAGCAATGTCTGTAATCGATTCAGTTACATTTACTTCAGAACTGAATTTTATAAATGCAGGAAATGGTAATTATTACATTAATATAATTCACAGAAACTCAATAGAAGTATGGAGTAAAAATCCCGTTTATTATTCGGAAGCTTTTGGATTAAACTATAATTTTACTGACAGCAGTACAAAAGCATACGGGAATAATCTTCAGTTAAATCAAAATTACTGGTGCTTATACAGCGGAGATACAGATCAGGACGGTATTATTGATCTATCAGATATTTCAAATGTTGAAAACAGTATTTCTAATTCTGTTGAGGGATATGTAAGTTCAGATCTTAACGGAGACGGAACAGTTGATTCTTCGGATATGATGCTTGCAGAAAATAATTCCAGTAATTCAATAATGTCAATTTTACCTTAATCAATAGTTCTATATATTTTCTAATTTACGATTCCTTCAATCAAAAATTTTACTTCACTTTTATCAGGATAAGTAATTAAAAGAGTTCCGTTAAGATTTTTGTATGCTATTACACTGCCTTTAATTTCCAGATTCACTGATTCACCGTTTACAATACCCGCAGAAGTAGAATTAAAATTAACAACTGTATGAGCAATAGCTCTTCTGTAATCAATTTCAGAAGTGTAATTTATATCTGAAGGTGCATCCGCATATTTATTGAAAGATTCACAAAACAGTTTACCGTCCCGGAATGAAATGGTTTCGTCATAAACGATCGGCATTCTGTCTACATCAGGAGGTGTAATCTCAGTAGCTTTTCCTGTAAACGTTTTTCCGTCAAGCTCACTATCATTGTTTCCGTTTTGATTATTTTCCCGTTTATCATCCATACTCTGAAAAGCAAAATAAGAAACAGTCAGAATCAGAAGTATAATTATTGCAGTTATATTTTTCATTTATTTATTTTTAATAATAAGGCAGATTAAAATTTGATCTGCCTTATTTAATTAACAGATTTGTTCTAACCTGAAATACTGACACGTTCCACGGCTTTAATTGCTTTCAGGCTTGTTCTTAACTCACCCATATCTTTGAGTTTAATCTTGCCTAAAAAACCACATCCGGTGCATGCGTATTTACCCTTGGCTATACCGACAATTTTACTAATGTCTTTATCGGTAACACCCTTGCCAAGCTGAACAGAGATCTGTCCTAACTTTAAACTTACTAACGATGCCATTATTAATCTCCTTTTTAACGGTGTGATTTTTTAAAGTGTCTTTCCACCGCCTTTAAAAGACACAGTTTTTAATTTTTATGTACAATGCAAAAATTGTTTTCAATTGAAGATGATACCTTTATTAAAAAACTTTCTTCTTTTTCCGCGGGCATTTCTTTGTCATGAATAATAAAATCAAATACTTCATAAATATTATATCTTGTCTCTATAAAAAAATCTTTATCACATCCGGATTTCACTTTATTCATTGTAAGTTCAAATTCAGCAACAAATGAAATTAATTTATTCTCATCTTTTGTAACATATAAAAGAAACGATCTTCCAAACTCTTCAATATAATTTGAAAAATTATTGTTTTTATAATAACTGTTTATTTTCATGTCAAATGATCCGAGTTTCTTTAACAATGCTGAAGTAACCGGACAGAAATCATTGACTCCGTTTACTCTCCAGAAATGAATAATATCTTTCAGGATCTGTAAATTTTTTGACACGGATAATTTAATAAAATAATCTTCCTCATTTTTTTCAACTGTAAATCTGTCTTTAATTAAATCCAGATATTTTAACTGCAATGTTTTTATATCCATTGTAAATTTAATTAAATATATGAGACAGTCGTTTGAATTCATCCGTGATTATTTCTTCACCTAAAACCGGTATCGCTTCATCAAGCAATTCATAATTTACCATTTGAACATTTGCTCCCGGTAAATTCAGTATTCTATTTGTAAGTTCAATAGTAGATTCCATAACAGTTTCACAATGAGCATCCATTTTGAATCCATCCTCAATCGTTCCGTTTGCAATATGAATTTCCTTTACCTTAGAAATATTTAGTTCTTTTAAATAAGATTCTATATCAAATCCGTGATTATATTCATCACATTCAAGATTGTAGGCATCAAGTATAAATCCGCACCCGGTATTTTCCGATATCAGATTCATAAATTCAGCTTCCGAATATTTTGAATCGTAATCCGGAATGATCCTGATAATATTCTCAAGCAGAAATTCTTTATTGAATTTATTCATGATCTCTGTTACTCTTCTGCAGATCATATCAAGTGTTTCATCTGTTCGGGGCAGAGAAAGCATTGTACCCAGTGTTTCACCGTTAACTTTTGTATATCCAAGATGTTCGCTGTGCCATTCAAAATCAATTTCATTGTAGAGTTTATCCAGCAACATAATGTAATCTTTCGAATAACCTTCAAACGAACCAATGGAAAGTCCTACTCCGTGTATGACAATTTTTTTGTGCTGGCTTATTTCTTTTATTTCTTCAATTGTTTCATCAGGTATTGTAATGTTTTTTCCGTCATTACGGGAAATGGAATCTGGTGTGATCTCAATATAATTTATGTAAGGAAATATTTTTTCCAAAAGAGAGGGGTGTCGGAATTCATAAGTTGCACCAAGCATTTTATTACTCATGTGGCATCTGTTGCTGTTTTAAAAGTGTTTTTACAATAATAGTTTAATTAATTTTAAAATGAAGATTAATTTTTCATCACCGTACTGTGTTTGAAAATAAAATACATGCACACATTGTATTCTAAATATAAATTCTTAATTCATTAAAAATCATATTTCTCTTTTCAAAGCTTCCCTTTCAATTTCAATCTGCTTTATCTTTCGTTCAAGTTTGTCAAGCTCTTCAGGCATTGAGTCAATTTCAATTCTCAGCTTTGCAGCAGATTCATCGATAAGGTCAATTGCTTTGTCAGGAAGAAATCTGTCTGCGATATATCTGTCGGATAACTGAGCAGCGGCAACTATAGCTCCGTCTGTAATTCTTACGCCGTGATGTACTTCATATTTTTCTTTGAGTCCTCTCAATATTGAAATTGTATCTTCAACATCCGGTTCACCGACAAATACCGGCTGAAATCTTCTTTCGAGAGCCGGATCTTTTTCAATATATTTTCTGTACTCATCTAATGTAGTCGCTCCGATAGTTCTCAAATCCCCTCTTGCAAGTGCCGGCTTTAACATAT
>DAIPYE010000154.1:6208-7802 GCA_036782915.1 Bacteroidota bacterium
ATGCATCTACTGATCCTTGTGCAGCTCCGGCGCCTACAACTGTATGAAGCTCATCAATGAATAAAATTATTTCGCCGTTTGATTCCTGTACTTCTTTCAAAACAGCCTTTAGTCTTTCTTCAAATTGCCCTCTGAATTGAGCTCCGGCAACAAGCGATCCCATGTCCAGTGCGACAATCTGTTTCGATTTAAGATTTTCCGGAACGTCTCCCTGAATTATCCTGTGTGCAAGACCTTCTGCGATAGCGGTCTTCCCTACTCCGGGTTCGCCGATAAGTACAGGATTGTTTTTTGTTCGTCTGGATAAAACCTGAAGTACTCTTCTTATCTCATCCTCTCTTCCGATCACAGGATCAAGCTTTCCCTTTGCCGCAAGGTCATTAAGATTTTTTCCGTACTTCAATAATGCCTGATAAGTATCTTCCGGATTCTGCCCTGAAACTTTGTTTGATCCTCTTACATCCTTCAGAGCTTTAAGAACATTGTTTTTTGTAATTCCCTGTGATTTTAAAAGTTCTGAAACTGCTGAACGCTTCGCCTCTGTCAATGCAAGTAGAATATGTTCCGTAGATACATATTCATCTTTCAATGCCGCAGCTTCTTTAAAAGCATTTTCTAGAACACTTGTTGTTTCTTGTGAATAAGACTGGCCTGAAGCAGCGCCGCTGACCTTCGGAAGTTTTTCAAGAAGTTCTCCGACTTTTATTTTCATATGATCGGCATTTGCTCCGAGTTTCTGTAAAGTTGAAATTATAATACCTTCTTTATCCTGTATCAGTGCCGCGAATAAATGTTCAGGTTCAATCTGTTGATTGGAATAACTTGATGCTATCTCCTGAGCATTCTGCAATGCTTCCTGGGATTTTATTGTGAGTTTGTTGAAGTTGATCGCCATTGTAGTAATGTTTGTTTAGAATAAATATAATTATTTTTTTATTTTATCTTTAGTCAGATTGTGAATAGTCAATTGTTAATGGTCAATGGTGAAAGGCGAATGAGAAGTGTAGTAACATTCAGACTGTTGATTTTATTAAAGCGGAAAGCATTTTAAATAAAGAAATAAAATCTTCTTTGAAATTTAACAGATCAATATTATCAGTATATTTAAGCATTACAGCTATTTCTATCTGTGTATCAATTTCAACTGCAGATGATCTTGCAATTTCATAGAATCTTCTTCTTTCTAAAACAGATTTTCTTGAAGAACCTTCAGCAATATTTGAAGCAACTGAAATCGAAGCTCTTCTCAATTGATTGCTTATTCCAAAAACCTCTTTCTTTGGAAAATTTTCAGTTAAGGAATAAATTGAATGTATTACCTTCATACTGACCTTCCATACTTCGAGGTTCTTGTGATTTAATTTTAACATTTTAAATAATCATTTTATAGAATTATTAAATATTTAAAATAAATTAGTATTAAAATAGAAACTATAATTATTTTAATCTAAGATAAAAAATTATACTAAATACAATCACTTTTGCCATTCTCTATCTCACTTTCACTTTTTACGATTGCCAATTTACCATTGACTATTCACCATTGACTATTCACCATTGACTATTCACCATTGACTATTCACCATTGACTATT
>DAIPYE010000155.1:0-7755 GCA_036782915.1 Bacteroidota bacterium
CGTCTATCACAGCTCTGTAAAAATATTTTACACCTGGTGATAAATTACTGATCGGAATTTTTGCAAAGTTGAAATCATTCTGATCCGTAAGAATTTCTTCAGTATAAAACGGTTCAGTGAATGAAGAATCTTCTGACAATTGAATTCTCACTAAGGAGGAATTCACAGGCTTAACAATAAATGTTGCGGAGTTTTCCGTGACAGCACCGACAAACGGACCTGATTCAATTAAATTTTCCTGAGGAGTCGTGTTCTTTAATGTTATTTCGGTAATGCGCGGGTTTTCTTTTTTGAGTTTACTGTCTGTTGAAACATTACTTTTGCATTGAGCTGATGTTAAAAAGAGAATAAAGATAAATACCAGAGGTTTGATCATATACAATAATTTAATGTTTTGATTTCAAGGATTAACACAAATTTAATCAATAAATATCCCTGAGACAAAGTAATAAATGTTTTTAATAAATTCTGAAATTAAGATCACGTTTAAGAAATGATTCAACTTCCCCAAGTGGGGAGACTGTGTGTAAACGATTTTAATATATCAACATCCAGCTTCGCGATGCGAAGAGGTAAAGTCTGAAAGAATCATATTTTAAATATTTTTCACTTAGAGTGAGTCATAAAGAATTTGACGCAAATCCTTTGTTTTCAATAAACTTCCAGGTCTCTGGAAATGGAAAATCAATGAGGTCACGGGAAAGAGATTATGAGAAGAATTCTGAATCTGCAAAATAATGAGAGTCCGGTTTATCTGATTCTGACAAAAAGGTAAGAAGTACTGTTCAGGAAAGTCGGAAAATTATGTTCCCAATCCTTTTACCCGTCCTGGTAAACAGATAAACTTTTGGGGAGATTGGGAACAGGAATGTCGAATATGAAAAATTAAAATAGAATTTAGTTATTTCAAAAGAATCATTTTTTTCACAGCTGTACCATTTGAAGTTTCAAGTTTGTAAAAGTATATTCCTCCCGGAAAATTCTTTGCATCCCATTTATAAGAATATTCACCTGCCTGCAAATTCCCGCTGAATAAAATACTGATCTCTTTACCTAAAATATTCACAACGCTTAACTTTGTATTTTGTCCTGAGGTCAAATCGAAATTAATAATAGTTACCGGATTAAATGGATTTGGATAATTCTGATATAAGGAAAAATTTTGAGGAATTTCTGAAGACATGGAAGAGACACCGACAGGATTATTGGAAATTACTGAATTCAAAAAAGATATTCCTACAGGTCCACCGTTCAGGTCTTTGTTCATCATAACTGCAATTGCAATACTATCCCGTGGATCATAAATCATTACAGAAGTGTATCCGAATATATTTCCTCCATGACCGTAACAGGGAATTCCGCTCACATTGTATCGCATTGTTCCGAGTCCGTAACCGTTAGCTCCGGAAATACTGACACTTCTGAAAGTCAGCATAGCATTCAGAGAAGTTTGATTTAAAATATTCCCTCCGTAAAGAGCTCTCATCCATGTGACAAGATTTTCAGGGCGGGTTGTGATACCTCCGGAACCGGCAGTAGCAGAGTATATTGCAGTTGTCGGAATATGAAATGCATCATCTAAAATTCCGTCACCGTTAAGATCTACCCAGTTATGAGCATAAGGCATTGTTATCGTATCCTGAACTTCAAAAAAAGCTTCATTCATATTCAGCTGAGTAAAAAATCTCCGGTGAAGCTGTTCCGAAATATCAGTATGCATTATTTTGTTAATGATATATCCGATGATGAGATAATTTGTATTTGAATAATACCATGAAGTTCCTGGAGGAAAATTGGGACTAAGAATTAAACCGCTGCTTAGTATCTCATCTGCAGTCCAGCGTCTGTTGAGATTTGAATTTATTGCAGTTATAAAGGCGGGATTATCTGTCATGCTGTAAATTCCGCTTGTGTGATCTAATAATTGTTTGACTGTAACTGAATTATTTATATTTGGATAAACAGGCAGCCAGGTTCCTATTGAATCATTTAAATTTAAACTGTCTGCTTCAACAAGCTGGAGAATTATTGCAGCCATGAAATTTTTTGTAATGCTTCCTGCTCCAAGCAGCAGATCAGCTGTCATATTTTCCGTTTCACTTGAAATTCCGCTTGCTCCTGTCCACATTCCCTGACCGGGAACATAAGCAGCAGCAGAAATTCCTTTCAGACTGAATGATACTTTAAGAGCTTCTATTTTTGCCTGAAGCTGCGCGGAATAAGTGCTGTCAAATGATTTAGCAGTTCCTGACAGACACATTATTATTGCAATTGATAGATAAATGAATAGTTTTCTCATAGTTGTTTGATATTGTTAAATGAATTATAAAATACTTGTATAATAAAAATTTTACTTTTTAAAATTGTAATTACTGATCAATGTACTGAAGCAAATAATTTACTTCATGATTAGTTTCAGATAATTTAAAACATAGGACTTAAGTGTATCAAGTGACCGTATATTCTCCGGAAGGGAATTATACCTTATGTATGAACCGGAACACATTGTAAGAATGCTGAAAGCGGCGGAAGTTAGATCAATGTTATTTCTGACAAGATCATTTTCTTTCATTTCATTAAGTAATAAGAAACACCAGTTGGTAAAATTCCCAGCAATATTTCTTTTGTCACCTTCCTTTATAAAATGATTATAAAGTTCTACTTTGAGTCTGACATAGTTTATCTCACTTTTTTTTGTTTTGAAAACGGGAAAATTCAGTGAGATAATTGTTTCCAGTTTATCAAACGCAGAAATTTCAGATTCAAAGATCTCTTTGCAGATATTTAATGACTCAGTATCCGTGTATTCAATAACTGATTCCAGCAGATCACTCTTATCCTTGAAGTGCCAGTAAAATGCTCCTCTTGTAACTCCCGCTTTAGAAGCAATGGTTTCAAGCTTTGATTCAGCAAAGCCAGTATCAAGAAATTCTTTGAAAGCTGTTTTGATAAGTCTTTCTTTAGTGACCTGCGCTTCTTCTTTTGTCCGTTTCAAAATTGTAAATTAATATTATACATACATCGTGTATGTAAAATATATATGAAGAGGAGAAATGTCAAGGGAATATCAGGAAAAAAATATTAAACTTGATTAGATAATATCAGAATGTTCGAAAAGCCATACATTTTCCTGACTTTGCTCAATACTATTTTTATAGTGAAAAAAAACAAAAGTCAAAACAATATATGATCTTAGACAGGAAATTGTATTTTAGAAGTAAAGTATTTAAAACAAATTGAATTCGAGAAAGAAAATAATGTAGTTTCAAAAACTTAATTTGATCATGGAAAATCCGGAATTTTATTATTTTAAAAGGTTTAATTTTGAAAGGATATTAATAAATTTAGAAATTCTTTATTTTTTGATTTTACAAAAAACTTTTCGTGCCACATTTATAAGATGTGGCACACCTATAAGTGTTAATATGTATTTTAAAAAATTATTCCAAAATTCTCCCAAATTTATTTTTTTGTTATCAGACATTATTGGATCAATAACCGCGAATTTATAATGAACAGCATTTGTTCAAAACCGGAGTCAAAATTTGTTACTCTCAAAATTGTTAAGGACACTACCGATAATAAATAATTCTGCCACTTTCTTAATGCAGTGAAATGTAATACTTCAATGATTATTTTGGATAAAAATTTAATAATGAAGAAATTAAACTTATAATTAACATGAGAGAATACGAAGTATCACTTAACCCGAATAAAATTGTAAAATATCTCAGAAAGCCGTCAAAAGAATTCACACGTCATGATATAATCAGATTCATTGAAGAGAATAATATTGAAATGCTGAATTTTCGTTTTGCAGGAGAGGACGGTAAACTTAAAACCCTTAATTTTGTAATCACCAGCCGTGATTATCTGGAATCAATTCTATCAACCGGAGAAAGGATTGACGGCTCCAGTCTTTTTTCATATGTTGATGCGGATTCTAGTGATCTGTATGTAATTCCCAGGTTCAGTTCAGCTTTTGTAAATCCTTTTTCACAGATCCCGTCTATTGATATTTTATGTTCTTTTTATACTAAAGACGGTAAGCCTCTTGAAAGCGCACCGGAATATATTCTCAGAAAAGCTCATTATCATTTTAAACAAAGCACCGGATTGACTTTTAAGGCAATGGGTGAACTGGAATATTATGTAATTGGGAAAACAGACATGTTATATCCTGCGCAGGATCAGAAAGGATATACAAATTCACAGCCTTTTTCAAAATGGGAAGATCTTCGGAAAGAAGCGATGAATCTCATTGCTCAATCCGGCGGAAAGATAAAGTATGGACATTCGGAAGTTGGAAATTTTACATCAGCTGAAGAATATTTCGAACAGCATGAAATTGAATTTCAGCCGGTTGAAGCAGAAGATGCCGTTGATCAGCTTCTCATTGGTAAATGGATCCTCAGAATGCTTGGGAAAAAATATAATGTTAACATAAGTTTTGCCCCGAAAATATCTGTCGGAAAAGCGGGGAGCGGTTTGCATATTCATTTTCTTGCTGATAAGGACGGTGTTAATTTAATGGCAGATACTGAAGGAATTACAGATACTGCAAAAAAAATTATTGCGGGAATTCTCAGCAAAGCAAGAGAGCTGACTGCATTCGGAAATACAGTTCCGCTTTCATATATGAGACTTGTTCCGCATCAGGAAGCACCTGTTAATATCTGCTGGGGTGATACTAACCGTTCAGCTCTTATCAGAGTACCTCTCGGATGGATCGCCAAAACCAATATGGTAAAGGATGCAAATCCTTATGAACGTTATGATGTGCCTTATATTCCCGGAAAGCAGACTGTTGAACTCCGCACTCCGGACGGTTCTGCTGATCTTTATCATCTGATGGCGGGAATTATTATGTCAGCTCAATACGGACTTCAAAAATCCGATGCAATTGATCTTGCGGATAAATTATATGTTGGAGTGAATATTTTCAAAGAAGAAAACAAAGATAAAGCTTTCAGATTAAAGCAGCTTCCTGTTTCCTGTGGCGAATCTGCAGATGCTCTGGAAAAAGACAGAAGTTTTTTCGAAAGTAATACGATTTTTCCGAAAGGTACAATAGACAGATTTTTGAAACAATTACGATCATATAAAGATAAGAATCTGAGAAAGGAATTAACGGGAAAGGATAAAAAGCTGAAAGAACTTGTAAAGAAATATATGCATCAGATGTAAATGTCCTGACGAGATTTTAATATGAAAAATTTTAGATAAGTTTTTTAAAAAAATTAATTGCGCATATAAGAAATTCAAATATTTTCAAGTAAATAAACTTAAAAGCAATGTTGTCTGAAACTTCTTGAAATGCTGAATCATAAATTTCACGAAATTTGTTTAAATAGATAAATGAAAATTTATACAGATCTTTGTTCAAAAAATTTTAAAAGTGATTAAAAATCAATAGTCAAAACAATTTTTAATCTTAGACAGGAAATTGAATTTTAGAAGTGAAAATATTAAAACATTTTTGGAATGTGAAAGAAAATTCAGTCTCTAATACTTAATTTGTTAATGGAAAAGCCTGAATCTAATTTATGTGAAATACCTGAAATTCATTGTGCATTTGAAAATTTTGAAATTAGTCTTTTTTTGAATTCACAAAAAAACTATTCGTGCCACATTTTAAAATGTGGCACACCTATAAGTGTTAAAATATATTTACAAAAACTATTTCAAAATTCTCCCATTTTAAAACATACTAAAACCTGAATTTCTCGAAACAACAACCGGAATTTGTACAAAATTGCTAAGTAAATTTTGTTTGAAAAAATTCGGGCAGGGATGATATAAATTCTCAATTTTTAAATATAATGCTGCGTATTTTCTTAATTTTAGATCGAATTTGTCTTGACGGAATTGACTTTTAAGGACTGAACAGATTATTCTTTTCAGTCTTTTTTATTTTTTAAAAATGTATTTTAAATTATAATAAAACATTCCGGAAGAAATCATCTTTAAATATAAACTTAATTAAATATTGTTATAAAAATTACAAAAATTATGAAAAAGATCTTTTTATTATTTGCAGTTTTAATTTTCTATATACTTTCAACTGTGATATTTCCAAATAATCTTTATTCTCAGACCAATAAGAATAAGACTGAAAAATATTCAAAGGTCAGGATATTTGTAAAAAACAATTCAGATGCTGCAAAACTTCAGTCTTCTGATCTTCATATTGATCACTCAATCAGAAAAAAGGATTTTGCGGAAGCATGGTTATCTGAAAGTGAAATTGAAATGCTGAAGAAAAGCGGTATCAGTTATCAGATTCTGATAAACGACTGGAATAAATATTACAATGATCTTCCGAAAATGTCTCCTTCAGAAATAAGAAGAGCTTTGGAAGAATCCAGAGACAGTTATAATATCAGTCATTCTATCTACGGAACTATGGGAGGATTTCTGAAATACAGCGAGGTCACGGCAAAGCTTGATTCTATGAGACTGCAGTATCCGAATTTAATTTCAGTAAAGTTTCCGATTGATTCTACTGTTGAAAACAGAAAGATCTGGACTGTGAGGGTTTCTAACAGTCCTAATTCACCGACAGGCAGACCTGAGATCTGGTATCATTCTCTTATTCATGCCCGTGAACCTGAAAGCATGGAACAGAATATTTATTTTCTTTACTGGTTACTGGAAAATTATAATATTGACCCGATCGCAACTTATATTTTAGAGAACCGCGAATTATATTTCACTCCTGTTTTGAATCCCGACGGATATGTTTATAATGAAACAACAAATCCAAACGGTGGTGGATTATGGAGAAAGAACCGAAAGAATAACGGCGGCAGTTTCGGGGTTGATCTTAACAGAAATTACGGGATCTATCAGTACTGGAATTCCGGCAATAATGGTTCAAGTACATCTCCGTCAAATGATACTTACCGGGGCGTTTCACCATTCTCAGAGCCTGAGACAAAAGCTGTAATGAAATTTGTAAACTCAAGAAATTTTGCCGCAATACTTGGAGCTCATTCATACGGAAATTATCTTATAAAGCCCTGGGCATGGCAGGATCCTGTGCCGACACCGGATGATTTTAAATTCAATGAATATCTTTCTGATATGACAATGTTCAATCATTTTACGACAGGCACTCCTTCGCAAACTGTCGGATATACGGTTCGCGGCAGTGCAGATGACTGGTATTACAATGACTCCGTTCATGCACCGCACAGAATTATTGCAATGACACCTGAGATCGGAACTACGGGTTTCTGGCCTACACAGGCGGAAATTCTTCCGCTTGCTCAGAGCATGCTTTTTACAAATCAGTATTTTGCAATGATCGGCGGAGCTTATGTATTTCCTGTTTCGTCAAATTTCAACAAGACAGTCTATTCAGCTGGTGAATCAGGAACTCTGAAAATTAAATTTAAAAACAAAGGATTACAAACGGCTCAAAATGTAAAAATTGAATGCAGTTCACCTTCGTATTATCTGAATGTTCCTGTTACATTTTATAATTATTTTTCACTGAATTCTTTTTCTATTGACAGCTCAACATTCGGATTTACAATTTCTCCCGCACTTCCCGTTAACTCTGCAATTCCTGTTGTAATAAACATTAAGCAAAATGATTCTGACATAGTTTATACAGAAACAAAGTATATTCTTATCGGAAACGGAACTGTAACTTTCGCTGACAGTGCTGAGAACGGATTCAGCAAATGGACTTCCAGTCAGGGCTGGGCTTTAACTTCAGCACAATCGCATACGCCTTCAAATTCATTT
>DAIPYE010000156.1:0-7714 GCA_036782915.1 Bacteroidota bacterium
TCTGAATTATACTCTGGGAAAAATATTATTAAAAAAGTTTAAAAAGAAATATTTTGAAAAATTCGAAGATAAAAAATCATTGAAAGATTTTCATAATACTATAGTTTCACTTGGAGTTCCGACTTATGATATTGCTGAAAGATATATTTTGACAGATTAAACAGGATTTGCTCAAATATATTTTCATCAAAAAAAAATCCGGAAGCGGTTTGATTCACTTCCGGATCTTATAACAAATAAAGTAATTTACATTACGGAGTTATTTCTGAAATTCCAAAACCAACATTATTTTCAACCTGAGCAAGATCACCGCCATCAACAAAATCATCACCTGTGACATCTTCACTTGTATAACCTTCAAGGCCGATTCCTACCGCATTTTCTACAGCTGCCAGATCACCTGCATCTATTGTTCCATCCTGAGGATAAATGTCACCGTTATATGAAGCATAAACAGTTCCAATTAAAATTTCATTATCTCCAAAAGCCTGTGATGCTGCACTTGTAAAGTTATATGTTCCGCCACTATAAGGAGCTATGTTCTGATTTCCTGAGCCCCAGGTGTTAATTCCGTTTCTGAATTCAGCTGATTTTCTGTAAGCCATCTCAAGGTAATATGAACCGCTTGCAATGCTATTACTTAATTCAAATGAAACTGTCAGTGTTGCAGGATTAATTACACCGTAAGCAGTTGCAATAATTGCATACGGAGAAGCTGAGTTTCTGATATTTACGGTAGCAGAATCCTGAACTGTATGTGTATTTCCTGTACTCAAATTAACTATTCCCTGTACAGCATATTTTACTTCTAAAAGAGTAGAGAACCATGAAGTGGAAACTCTTATACCGTCAACTACTGCATTCGGTGCTCTAAAGTTTGTTCCCTGTCTTATCCCGATCCTTCCCATACTTGTAGCGTCATTCGATCCGTAGGTAATAGGTCCAACGGTTGGAGCTGGTTCTGAAGAAGGTAATCCTGATTCTAATACAAATAAACTTACCTGATCATTTGTAGATCCTCCCGGAACGAATGTATATTTCAATACAACTAAATAAGTTGTTCCTAAAGTGTAACTATGTGGAGTCCAGATACCTGCAACTGTAGTGTCAGAAGCTGCATTTCCTTTTGTGATTCCGAAACTGATATTTCCAGATCCGTCAATTGATCTAACCAGTGCTCTTCCTTCGTAATTTGTTCCAGAGCCTGTCTGAAGATGAGCAAGGAAATAATCACCTGTTCTCGCTGTATCGACTCTTATCATAAAAGAAGCATATACCGATCCGGTTTTTATGCTGTCTGGTAAATACGCTTTAAGTTTATCCTGACCGGTATTTGAAAGAGTTATAGCATTTCCGATACCTGATAACGGATATCCGGCATAAACCAGTCCCGGTGATGTGACCATAATAGGATTAAGACCGCCGCCTGAATTTGGGATCCAGCCGTTTGCGTAAGGTGACGCTTGTCCCAGCGAATCACCTGCTGTGTAACTGAAATTTTCATCCATTCTTAACTGAGCAAATGCAGCGGATGAAATTACTAAAAAACAAACTAAGAGAATTAATTTTTTCATTTTTTTATGATTTGGGTTTGTAAAATGTAATTGTAGATTCTAAAATACTTTTACTGATCTTTATTTTGAATTTCCGGAATTGCTTAAAATACCTTTTTCAGATCAATTTATAATAATTTTAATATTAAATTTTTATAAACTATCTTTTTAAAATAAAAAAAAGGGTTGGAAATAAATCCAACCCTTTAAATTATATATCAAATATTTATCTTATTTGATAAGAACCATTTTCTTTGTTGAAACAAAGTTATCAGCTGTAATTCTGTAGAAGTACATTCCGCTTGATAAGTTTGTTGCATTAAACTGAACTGTGTAATAACCAGCAGTTTTGAAATCATTTACTAAGCTTGCAACTTGTCTTCCTGTAAGGTCAAACAAAGCAATAGATACTTGTCCGTCTTTTGGAAGATCGTAGTTGATCTTTGTAGATGGGTTAAAAGGATTTGGATAGTTTTGTGACATATCGAATTTTGAAGGAACACCAACTTCTATTTCATTAGATAAATTGAAATATTCTGTTGTTCCGTTGAAATCTATTTGTTTTAATCTGTAGTTATAAACTCCAACACCGTTGATTCTGTCTGTGTAAGTGAAGTTTCTTGTTTCTTCAGTGTTTCCGTTTCCTGCTACATATCCAACTTTTGCCCATTCTGTTGCTGAAGCTAATTTTCTTTCAACATCAAAACCTGCATTGTTGATTTCTCTTACTGTTGACCAGCTTAAGTTAACATTGTTTCTGTTTGAAGAAGCTGTGAAATTTGCTAATTCTACAGGGAATGTTTGTCCTGCTGCTGTATCCATTACAAAAGTACCTTTGTTAGTTACTTCTGTGCTTGCTCCGCCTAAACCGTTGTAAGCAAATATTTTTGATACAGGATTTGGGTTATTAGGAGTAACTGCAGGTCCGACTCTCCATCTTAAGTGTGAAAAAGTCTGACCATTAACACCAAAGTAAGGTGAAGGCCATGAATTTGTTACATTCTTTGTCAAACGAAATCTTCCAACCTTTGTACCCGGGAATACGGATGAAATTTGAACGTCACTGGAGCTTCCTAAAGCAACATTTGAGTTCATGTTAAGATATCCGCCTCTTATTCCGGTTGCTAAATCAGGATAATAAGATCCACCGTCAGTAGCTGTTGAAATCGGCTTATCGTGTACATTTGTAGGAACAGCATTTGGATTAGTAAATGTTGTTGATCCAGGAATTTGAATGAAATTAGCAAAACCTGCTGTATCTGCTACTGTTGGAGTTGCAACATTATAACCCCAGTTTACATTGATGTAATACTGACCTAATGCAAAACGCATTATTTCAGCATCATTAGCAGGAACGTTAGTTTGCTGAATGTAGATATCAAATTCCATTGTAGTACCGTTTCCAGTTACATTTGGATCTAGATTTGTAACTTCATCAGTGTAAGTGAAATTTGTAGCTCTGACAGTGTAGGTCAGATTTGTTAACTGAGCTTGTGCAAGTTGTAAAGAGATTGCAACAAATAAAACTGTGAAGAGAAGTTTAACTGTTTTTTTCATTGTTTTTTTTTGTTTAATTTATTGAATAGAAAATGTTTATTAAAGTTTTTTAATGGAATTATACAAATTTTAAAGCCTCTGATTTAATGCGAAAGCTTTAAAATTTGTAACCGTTGCAAATTACTAAGAGTAATTATTATTGTCAATAGCATTATATCAAAAATAATTAATTAATCTTTTGTTAATGATGTTAACATTAATTTATAACAAAGAACAAATTTCAGGAACTATTATTATTTGATTTAAAAAATTCTTTTTAAAACCAATTGTTAAGATTGATTTTTTAATTTTGAACTACCTTGTTTTTTGATTGATTTAAGATAATTCAGTTTAAATTAATAAGCAATACTAAGATTTATAATTAATGAAAAATTTTTCACATTCGATCAAATTTTTAAGAATAAATTTCAATTAAAAAGCAACAGCAGTCTTTATGCATGTTTATGCGGGGCAAACCTCAGGCACAATGATTATTCGTATTTCAAATATCTTCATGAATTAAAAAACCGAAGCAAATATTTTTCTTACTGATTTTTATTTCAATATATTTATTTTATCAATAACATTTTTTTCACAGAAGTAAAGCCGGGTTGGTTCGACTGGCCTGCTTCGTGAAGCGAGTTCACCACAAGTTTATAATAATAAACTCCGCTCGGAAGATTTTCTCCGTTGAACTTAACAGAATAACTGCCTGCAGTTTTAGTTTCATTAACTAATGTATTCACTTCATTCCCAATCACATCATAAATTTTTAATGAAACTTGTCCCAAGTCAAATATGGCAAAATCAATATTCGTTATAGGATTAAAAGGATTCGGATAATTCTGAGAAAGAGAAATTCCCTGCGG
Organism: Bacteroidota bacterium; assembly: GCA_036782915.1. Lineage (GTDB taxonomy): Bacteria > Bacteroidota > Ignavibacteria > Tepidaquicellales > Tepidaquicellaceae > JAEUSI01. Next base: position 3,959 of record DAIPYE010000156.1, read on the forward strand.
CATACCAATATTGACATCACTCTGAAGATAATAATATTCAAAATTTCCGTTAAAGTCATTTTGTTTAATTCTATATTTATAAGTCCCGGGATTTAAATTTTTATCTGTAAAAGAATAATCAACCGGGATCTCAGAGGTTCCATTGCCATTCACAAAGCCGGCAAAATCCCATTTTTCATAAGCCGGTAACAAACTGGAGGTAAGTCTTTCAATTGTAAAACCTGAATTATTACGTTCAGATGAAGTAGTCCAGTAAAGTGAAACATTTCTGTTATACACAGATGAAGTGAAAGATGAAAGCTCAACAGGCAAAGGATTCTGCAGACTGTCACCGCCGAGGGCAAAATCAGAGAATGTAGAAAGATTAACAGCAGTTAGAACAGATCCTGATCTTACAGTATTAAGACACTGCCAGCTTCCGGTGAGATCAGCTCTTTTTAAAATATAAATTTTATCAGGGTCAAGAAAACCGGAGAATCCGGATACATCAAAGGAAATATTATAATTTGCATAACCATTTATATCATTTCCGGAATATGAGATCGTAAACCATGATTCCGAAGAGATCCTGTTCGGAGTGAATACAGATCCGTCGTTGGTTGCGGCAGAAGAATTAACCGAGATCTCTGGATTAGCAAGAGACGGCACGATATTCTGCAGATAATGCTGTGAAAAGGAAATAACACCGCCGGAAGGATTATCAGAGTTATTGCCTGCGTTATTGTTAGCTCCGGTCATACCAATTGAATTAAAAGTAACAGTAGCAACAGAGCAGCTGTAATCCCCTGCCGCAGTAACATTTTGCTGGCAGTAATTATCAGCATCTGTGACAATAAAATTATCCACCCAGAAATTATTTCCAAAATAACAAACTCCTCTGATGCCAATTGTAATATTATTCATTCCTGCATATTGCGCCAAATTAATTGTTTCATGTCTCCAGTCATTTACAGAAGAAGGATTATACTGAGAATGCCTTGTCGGAACAGTGGAAAGTGACGGAGACGAATTAAATGACCTTCTGTAAGGAGTCGGAACATCTATAAAAGTATTTCCTGCATCAGTAGAAACAAGGAACTGAATAGAATCATTTTCAAAATCATAGGAAGTGTGGGCGGTATAGAAGTGCAAAACAGGATTATGAAGCTGGGTAAAATTAAAAGCCGGAGAAACAACTATACCTTCCGGACCGGGAACATAGGCGTAGAAATTACATACTACGGCTGCATCATCAGTTTTTCCTGCGGGATTCATGACAGCAGTCCCGAAATTCCAGATAGGAGTTGACTGGATAACATTCCATCCAATCGGCAGCTCCCCTGTCTGAACGTACGGGAAAGTGCTTATTTGAGAACGGATGATTCCGTTCATTGATAAAAGAAATATTAAGAGTGAAAGAAAAGCAATAAAAGATTTTTTCATAATATAAAATAGATTAATTTAACAGACCCGGCATTTTTATGATTAAACCGGTATATAAAAAAAATTAAAAAAGCCGGAGCATATTTTACTCCGGCTGTAATCAGTATTTTAAAAACATGCAAAAGAACTAATCTGCCTATTACAGTTTAATTCTTCTATAATTTATTTTACGAGGATCATTTTCTTTACTGCAGAATAATTGTTTCCGTTTCCATCAACAGAAATTCTGTAAAAATACATTCCGGATGAAAGTGAAGATCCGTTGAAATTAACAGTATAAAAGCCTGCAGGTCTGTAATCATTGACAACTGAAGCAACTTCTTTGCCAGATATATCAAATATTTTAAGACTTACATTTCCGTCAAATGCCATTTCGTAATTTATTTTTGTAGAAGGATTAAACGGATTTGGATAATTTTGTGATAAACTGAATTTAACCGGGATCCCGATATTAACTTCATTACTGAGATTAAAATATTCAAAATTACCGTTGAAGTCGATCTGTTTTAATCTGTAACTATATCTTCCTGAATTTAAAGCTTTATCAGTAAATGAATAGTAATTAGTTATATCAGTAGTTCCGTTTCCGGACACACTACCGACTTTTGACCATTGACCTGAACCGTTTTGCACAGAAGATCTTTCCACATCAAAACCGGAATTGTTAATTTCAGATACAGTAGACCAGTTCAAAGTAACATCATTATTATTGATCACAGAAACAAAGGATGAAAGTTCGACAGGTAAAGGCTGAGTAACAGAATCTCCCGCCAAAGCAAAATCACCGAAAGAAGTCAATCCGGTTGTAAATACTTCATCAAGTGAAACAGAAGTATTCAGACATGTCCACGGTCCTGTCTGATCAGCTCTTTGAATAATATACAAATTACTTCTGTTTGTAAAGTAAGTAACATCTATGGCTAAATTGTATGTGGCATTTCCCAGATAATCATTACCTGTATATGAAACAGTAAACCAGTAATCCTGATAGATCACATTTGGATTTGTTATAGTACTTCCCGGATTAACTGCAGTAGTATTCACATTTATAACCGGTGAAGATTGTGAAGGTGGAGTTTCGTTATTACGTTGTGTAACAGATAACACGCCACCTGCAGGATTATCAGTCTGATTGTTTAAAATAACATTAGTTGATTTAGAATTTGGCAGAAATATTTTTTCTGAAGAAGAAATCAATCTTTCATTTCCGGAGTTAAGTTGATCGCTTTCAGAAACATTATTACTGAGTAGTCCGACACTAGACATGTTGACTCTCAGAAGACCATTGCATGTATATGAACCCGGGGATGTGAATGTATTTGAACAATAAACATCAGCATCTGAAACAATAAAATCATCGATCCAGAGATCATTTCCGTTTGCATTTCTTCCTTTAAAAGCAATTTTAACATTATTCATTCCTGCATACGCTGAAAGATCTATAGTTTCAAGTCTCCATTGACTGGCAGCAGAAGGAACATACTGATTTGTATTTGGAGAAATAGTAGCAAGAGAAGGAGTTGAATTAAATGCTTTTTTATAAGGTACCGGCGTATTTGTAAATGTTGATCCGCCGTTTGTAGAAATCATAACTATAAGAGAATCATTCTGAGCAGTATGTGTTCTGTAAGCTACATAGAAGTTCAAAACGGGTTTTGTAAGAGAGCTCATATCCAGAACCGGAGAGATGATCATTCCGGTCGGACCGGTTACACTTGGAAAATTATAGAAATTACAAACGATTGCTAAATTATTTACAGCTCCGGTAGGATTTACCCCGGCAAATCCAAGATACCAGAGATTACCTGTCTGATTCACTGACCAGCCGGAAATGTTATCCCCTGTTGCAACATAAGGGTAAGTTGTAATCTGAGCCTGTGATTTTAAAGACACAGCAAACAATAAAACAGTTAAAAATGTAGTTAATGTTTTCATTTTATTTTATTTAATTAGTAAAAAAATTATTTAGAATTGAGTTTAATTTCAAATATTTTTATGTGAATAAAATTTTTTGTTAAAATATCAGGATTTTTAAAATATAAATTAAAAATCTTTTTTGGGGGGATCGAGAAACAATACATCTAAAGAGTTAAGTTATTGTGGGGTAAATATAAAAATATTAACTTAGAAGAGTTAAATTATTTAAATTCCTTTCAAGATTTAAACAATTCGAACTTACAGCCTTCAAATTAATTTATAGCAAATTAATAATTCTAACTTCAAATTCCAATTTAATAAATTTTAAATTTATGATGTTGTGCAGTGTTGTCCAAAATATTTTTTGATTTTAAATAAAAGTTAAAATTTGTAACGTAAAATTGAATTTTTTGTAAT
>DAIPYE010000157.1:0-7707 GCA_036782915.1 Bacteroidota bacterium
TAATTGCAACAAGTCGTGGGATCTTAATTCTTTGTAAAAATGTAACAAGCGGGTCCAGGAGTATTGCTATCAGCATCGCAAATAATAAAGGTATGATGATATCCTGTCCGATGTAAAAAATAAAACCCGATGCTAAAATTCCAAGAATTAAAATTGAATATCTGATGTAACCCGGAATATTCGAATTTACAAAATTCATTTTAGTTTAATTATTTATTGTAAAGATGATGTAACTAATATCATTCCTTACCAATGCTCTGTTCCATAAACATCTTTGGATTTTTCTGCTTTAGTGATTCAAAAATTAATCGGGCACACCGTTTTTATCATTGTCTCTGAACGCTTTGAAATTATTATTGATGTTATCTTTTATATTATTATCAATATCATTTGAATTTGCAGGATCTGCAGGACTCAGATAGACTCCGTTTTCGATGAACCATATATAAGGTTTTACTATCATAGTAATGTTTGTCATACTTTCTGAATTTACAGAAATATCCGGAAAGTTGAGTAGTTGATGTGCAGATTTGGTGGATTTATATATAAAATGATTTCCGAGATATCTCCCTTTTACTATTACAGAGTATCTGCCGTTTACATCTGCAAATTCAGGATCAGGAACTGCTTCGTTATCATTTAATTTATGAACCTCAAATTTAATTTTATCATAAACACCTGCCGGAATGACAGCCGTACTTATTGTATTTATATTGGAAGACAGATCAAGGAACAGTAAGAACGGTCCCACTTTGAAATTATTTGAATCCAGATTATTATTCCCAACATTTAATTTTATATCTTTTATTAATATTTTAACTGTATCCAATATTATGATATTTTGCGAATCACCTGTTGAATCTGCCGAACTCATTATGCTAAAGCTCAAATTGTCATTCTGTGAAGGAGTTACTGTTGAATCGCTGCAGCCGTGTAATCCTGCAGCCGCAATTACCAATGTGATTAATACTGCCGCTATTTTATTTTTCATAATTAACTTTAACATATGAAAATTCTCAACTTTTAATTTTAATATAATTTTAATCGTATGTTAGCACATTATTTTTTTTCTTTACCACATTCATTATCATTTTTTTTATTCCCATTGTCATTGCTGTTATTTTTCTTTCCGTTATCATTTCCATAAACTTCCTTTTTAATCTTTTTTTCAACTTTCTCAATTTCATTTACACCTTTCTTTACTTCTTTTTTAACTTCTTTTTCAACTTTCCTTATTTCTTTTTCAACTTTCTTTACTTCTTTCCTGACCTCATTCTTAGTTTCATTTTCTGATTTGTTTAATTCTTTTCCTTTCGATTTTACATACTTCCATTCATCATATTTCTTATATGATTTCGGCTCTAAAACAGTGATCTTGCTATTCCCATTCATTTTATATCTAATAAAGACAGGAGTATAAACTTTATACTCTTTTTCTGAATATCTGACATCGTTAATGCTTTTCACATGCTGGATCATTACCTGTTCAATATTTCTTCCATAGAACCTTTGAATAACATTCACATCCGGACCTTTGTTAACTATTACATTATTGGAAAAAACAATTCCTTCAGTTCCTGTGAGCTGATTTACTGTTACAGGGATACCGTAATCATAGTATGAATAGTTGTACTTGTATACCTGAGGTTCTACAAAATATTTTCTTTCAACAATCAAATAATTTTTTTCTTCAATGACCGGAGCATTTATAACTCCGTTTACCAGATATGCCGCAGGAGGCAAAGGAGCCCATGACACAAATTCATCATTTTGCTTCCAGTCTACCCATGCAGGAGCCCACACTCTTCCCGGAACCCAGAGCCATCCGGCATCCTCTGAATTTACCCATCTTCCATAATGAGAAATTGTTTCTTCGACCGGAGTAGGTGCTTTAAAATACCATCCGGCATCAGTATTAACCCATTGACCGTTTGAATAAGGCACAAAGACAGGAGGAATTGCTGCTTCAGTTGTTACAGCCAGTTCAGCAGAGGGTTTCCAGACATAAATCATTGAATTACCGGCTGATGATAATGCATAAGCAGATTTGATTCCAAGTATATCTGAAATGCTATAACTGTTACCAAAGCTTTCTTTCAGAGCTGTTTCAGATCTAAGACCAATCTCTTCAACCGGAACTTGTATCCACTCTCCATGCGGAGCAAGCTGATCATAAAATTCCTTATAGTCTACAGTTGTCAGATCTGCGTCAGTTTCAGAAATATTTTTTTCGTCAATTACAGTTGTTTCTGAGTTTTTATCCTGTTGATTTTTTACATCACTTTCATCAGCAGACTTTGTACAGGATGAAAATATGATCATTGTGCAAAGCAGCATTAAAAATCCTGATATTCTTTTAGTCAATTTACTTTTCATAACTATATTCCTTTTCATTTTAATTTAAAATATTATTTTTAAAATCTAAAACGATTCTTCAACAAGACACTTATTGTTTACATTTAATTCATCTAACTGTCTTTCAACTGAATCCATCATTGCCGGTGGTCCGCATAAATAAAACATTTTTTCAATTCCGTCAATGTTTGCTTTGAGAAAGCTCTCAGTGATATGTCCGTATTCATAACCAACAGATTTTTCCTCTGATAAAATATTGATGAAATTCATTCCCAGTAATTTTTTGAATTCCGGCTCCAGAATAATATCTGCTTTTTTCTTGTTTGCAAAAATTAATTTATTTCCTCCGATCTCATTTACAGATTTCAGATATCTGAAAATTGAAATAAATGGAGTCACTCCTGCGCCTCCTGCTATGAATACTCCTTCGCCTTTGTATCCTATATCTCCAAATACATCATGCAATATCAATTCGTCGTTTTTTTTTATCGTTAACAGTTGTTCAGTAACTCCTTTATGTTCCGGATATGTTTTGATATTAAACTCCAGATAATCATTCTCCGGCAGGCAGGTAAATGTGAATGGTCTAGTTTTATCTTTCCATTCAGCATTGTTTATAGAAACTTCTGTAGCTTGACCGGGTTTGAAAGTATACCGGTCAGGCTTTGAGGTTGTTAATTTTATTACATCATGTGTGACATTTTCTTTTGATAATATTTTTACAATGTGCTGTTCCATCATATTAATTTTATAATTTTTACAATTAGCCGGTCAGTTAATATATCTTCTTAAAATCCAGGCAATTGTTTCATGAAGCTCCATTAAACCTGTCAAAAAGTCTGCTGTTCCCGCATCCTTGATTTTTTCACTGCACTCATCTATATCTTTTCTTAATCTGACGATCAATGATTCATGATCACTTAATAATTCTTTCAGCATTTCTTTCTGCGAAGGATATTTTCCAGGAAATTCTTTTATGCTTGTGAGTTTGGAAAATTCTTTCATTGTCCCGATTGTTTTACTACCAAGCTTATTTATCCGCTCTGCAATTTCATCTATTGATTCCTCAAGCTGCTTGTATTGATTCTCAAACAATTTATGGAGCTCCATAAAACTTTCGCCTGAAACATTCCAGTGAAATTTTCTTGTTTTTATATACAATGTCACTTCATCCGATAAAATAACTGTAAGAAGATCAGCGCTTTTATTTAAATTCTTTTCTGTCAAACCGATTTTAGGTTTCATAATATATTTCAGTTTATTTTTTAAATAATTTATTTATGATTTCTATTCAGATATTCCTTTTGTGAAGACCGGTAAATTAAATTTTAATTTTATACAGAATTACAATTTAAAATCCACGCCTAACTCAAGCGGATAAAAATCATCATTTCCGATTCCGACCCTTATGTTTCCTGCAACTCTGTTACTGAAAAAATATCTGGCTCCGAGCTGTCCCCATAACCAGACACCACTGTCGTAAGATTCTACACCAACCACTCCGCCGTTTTTGTTTGTATATGTGTTGGAAACATTATTATAACCTAAGGTCAGCCCTAAATACGGAACAAATTCTCCTGTACCAATATTTGTGAAATTATAATTTGCCTGAAATCCTAAAGATGAGAAATTATAATTCCGTGAATTCCCATTGTTATAAACTTCATCATATCCCCTGTATCTGAAAACTCCGCCAATTCCAAAAGTACCTGAAGTTGATCCGCCAATCTCTGATTCAAAACTTACTCCAAGAACCGGGGTATTGCCTTTTGTCCAGAAACCCAGTGAGCCGCCTAACATATTATCACCGGTTTTTAGCTGAGAGTGTAATGTGAACAATGGAAATGCCAAAAATAAAATTACCATTAGCTTTTTCATAATATCTCCTTTCATTTTTTTTTATTATTTGATAAATATTTTTAAAGTATATATTATTCAGCTGAATCATTTAAAATAATTACAAATAATATTCGTTCAGACTACTCTTCTACCCTGTATAATTCTGATAAGTACCACAACTATAGCGATAATTAAGAGAATATGAATAAACCCGCCCATTGTATAAGAAGTAACCATTCCCAAAAGCCAGAGAACAACAAGTATTACAAATATGGTCCACAACATAATATTTCTCCTTTATAATTTTAGTTTTATTAAAAATTAATTGTACTTTTTTATTGATCAGAATTTTACTTTACTGAACCCCTGATCCTGGATATACTGTCCGAAACTCTTTCTTTGCCGTGTTGCAACATTTCATCTGCATAACTTAACATTGAATCTACTTTCTTTTTCCCATCATCCGCAAGCTTTTCAGCGCATTTTGAAGCGTCTGCTAGTATATCCGCAGCTTTTTCTTTAGCATTTTCAACTATAAGATTTGCCTCATACAATAACTCATCAGTTTTTTCCGATATTTCTTTTCTGAATTTCTTCCCGGTTTTCGGAGCAAATAATAACCCGGCTAATACGCCAATTATTCCTCCTGTCAGCAAACCTCCAACAAAACTAAATGTATTTTTCTCTTTGTTAACCATTATCAGATCCCCTATTCTAAGTTTAATTATTAAAAATAAAATTAGATAAATTAAAATCAGAGCAGAAATATTTTCTTCTGCTCTGAAATTCTAAAGTATTTTACAATTTTATATCAATTCCCAGTAATGGAGCTATAAAACTTGAAGATCCGTCTGATGTTAGAACATCATGATATTTCACTTTAAAAATCATATCAACTGATTTTCCGAGAAAAAGTACTGCTCCGACACCGACGTTTATTCCAAAATTCGTTGTTGACGCTTCCGGATAATCTGTAGTTACACCGTTTATTGTAACTGTAGAAGCGTCCTGCATAAATGAATATCCTCCAAGTCCGGCTTCAAGAAATATTGATGACTTCAAATTTTTTGCTGTAAAATAATATCTCGGTCCGGCAGTGTATTCAATAAATTTACCGTCAGATGCTCCGTCGATCTTTGACGGAAAAATATAGTATCCGAATTTAGCGTAGAACCCAACTTCTTTATTTATTTTATTACTTATGTCTACACCGAATGTAGGTCCTGATTTATATGTTTCTCCGAAACTGGCGATTGGAAATGCCAGACCTGCAACAGGACTAATTGACCATTGCGGGAACGGAGCTTTTTTTGTTGTTTTTAATGTCTGTGACTTAGCTGTTGCACCAAGCATTATAATCAGCGCAAATGTTAATGTTAATAGTTTGAATATTTTCATTTTAACCTTTCGTGTTTTAGTTTAATTAAATAGTATTTAAATCTTAATATGTTGTTTGATAGTTCAGATTATAAAATGTATCTTTATTCATCTTCTTAACTCCCCATTAAGTATTTGATATATGCTTGTTCATATTTAATGCCATAGAAATATTGTCAACCGGCGTTATTATGAGGCATATTAAGTATTCAAAAAAAAATTCTATGACATAACTGACATAATATGTCTGAATCATAAAATAATGATCTCACAAAACAAAAAATATTTTTCTGACTCATTAAATAAAATAGACAGAAACCTGCCTCTTGAAAAATTTATTCCCGCAGCTTTTATTATTTTTTTATTATGTATAATTATTCTGAGCATTATTACTTATCAGAATATTGAGCGTTATAAGGAAAATGTAGATCAGATTTGTCAGTCAAATGAATTGATAAAGCAATTGGATGAGATTAATTTTAAAATTGAAGAAAGTTCGTTTTTAAGAAATGATATTTATTTTAAATCAGATGAAAGTGGTTTAACCCGGATCGAATTATTGACAAACGATGTAAAAAAGGAATATCTGAGAAAAGGTGGAATTCGGGATTAGGTATTCCCATAACTACCGTAAAAGAAACAATTGCAATTATCGAATGTTTCAACAAAAAGAAAATTTAGAATAAGATGTGAACGATTGCCTTTAAACATTTGTATTAATAATTCATCTTAGCATTAATAATACCAAATCAAAATAAAATAAAATGGAAAAAATATTAATTGTCGATGACAATGAAACTCTCAGGTTTACGTTAAAAGAACTACTTGGAGAATCGGGTTTTGAATGTAAAGCAGCCGATAACGGTATGAATGCACTTGAAGAAATAAGGAATGAAAATTACGGGCTGGTTATCCTGGATTTGCGGCTGCCCGGAATGAATGGTATTGAAGTCTTAAAGAAGATAAAGGAAATGGACAGAAATTTACCGGTGATAATGCTGACTGCTTTCGGTGATATAAAAACTGCTGTGGAAACAATGAAACAAGGTGCTCATGATTTTATTACAAAACCTTTTGATAATGATGCAATGATAATAGCAATTAAGAAGACATTGGAGTTAAAATATTTAAATCAGGAGGTAAATCTTCTGAGAAAAAAGTTAGATGAAAATTACAGAACCGGGGATGTCATTGGAAAATCCAAGGTCATGAAAAAAGTATTTGAACAGGTAAATATAGTTGCACCTACAAATCTCAGCGTTTTAATAGAAGGTGAAAGCGGGACAGGAAAAGAAGTGATTGCCTGTATGATTCACAGTTCAAGCGACAGAAAACACAAGAATTTTATAGCAGTAGACTGCGGGGCAATTCCGGAAAGTCTTATTGAAAGTGAATTGTTTGGTCATGAGAAAGGTGCTTTCACTGATGCAAAAAATGTGAAGGAAGGAAAATTTGAACTTGCAAATGAAGGAACTATTTTCCTTGATGAGATAACTAATCTGTCGGAGTCAAATCAGATAAAATTACTAAGAGTAATACAGGAAAGAAAAGTTACAAGACTCGGGGCAAAAAAACCTGTTAATCTTGATATAAGGATCATTGCAGCAACAAACATAAAATTATCTGAAGCTGTAAATAATCAGAGATTCCGACAGGATCTTTATTACAGACTGAATGAATTTCAGCTTGAGCTGCCTCCTTTAAGAGAAAGAAAGGAAGACATACAGTTATTTGTAGATCATTTCATAAGCGACTCAAACAAAGAACTTAACAAAAATGTAACCGGTGTTACAGAGACCGCCATGGAAAAACTATTATCACATTCCTGGAATGGCAACGTAAGAGAATTGAGAAATGTGATCAGAAGAAATGTTTTATTATCGAAAGATAAAATTATAAGCAACTTTGACATACCTGATGACATAAAATATTCTACACCAGAAAATTCTTCGAACAAAACTTCAATCACTGAAATTAAAGATGAAATTGAAAGAGATCTAATATTAAAAGCTATTCAGGAAACAAACGGAAATAAAAAACTGGCCGCAAAAATACTGAATATGAACGAAAGAACTTTATACAGGAAAATAAAGATCTTAGGAATAAACTGATCTAATTTTATGCTAAAAAAAAATT
>DAIPYE010000158.1:0-7160 GCA_036782915.1 Bacteroidota bacterium
GGTTATCAGCAGTTTCCATTTCATGTGCGCCGTGACAATTGTAACAGGTCGGAGCTTCATTGTTGCCTTTTTTAAGCGCTTCATAATGAACGCTTTTTTCATAGCCGGTAATAAGCTCTTCTTCTCCCATAAAATTTTTATGAGGAATTTTTCCGTCTTTATGACAGCTTAAGCATTTATCTGTAAGATTCAGTTTGGAAAAATCATCAGACAGTAAGGTAGATTTAATATCGTGTTCACCGTGACAGTCTGAACATAACGGCGCTTTGTCATTTCCTTTTAAAAGCTCCTGACCATGTTTCGATTTTTTAAATTTTTCAGTGACTTCACCGTGACACTTTCCGCATGTTGCTATCTGCCGAGCGAGTTTCGTGGATGATTTCGGATCACCCGGATTCTGCACCAGATGATCACCGTGACAATCAACGCAACCGGCTGCTTCCTGTCCGTCTTTTTCAATCGAAGCGTGTACACTTGTTTTATATTTAGCGACAAAAGTTGCCGAACCTTTTGCATCGCCGGGAAAAAGTTTTTCATTAAGATGACAATTAAGACAACCTTCAGATTCAATGCTTATTTTACTTGTAAGGATCTTATGAGAACCGTGACAATCTGTGCAGACAGGGGCATTTGGATTTCCGCCTTTTAAAACCGTATGATGAACACTGTTCTTAAATTCCGCTTTGCTGTCATTATGACACTTTCCGCAAACATTCGAAACTTCGCTCTTGGATATTTTGACTGTTTCATGTCCGCCTTTATGACAGCCGTCGCATCCGATATTATTCTTTGCATGTATGCTTGTGCTGAATTGCTGAATATTCTTTTTCTTATGACAGCTCAGACAATTATCTGTCTGCCCTTTTGAAATAATTTTAGCAGGTTTAATGTCGTGTTTTGTGTGGCAGTCATAACAGTTTACATTATTATGAACACTTTTTTCTATACCTTTCAGTTCATCGTGACAGGTTTTACAGTCAACTTTGTTTTCTGTTTTCGAATGCGGGACTTCTTCAGGATTATAATTTAAATGACAATCTATGCATTCAGCTCCGGAGTGAACCGATTTATCATAATGGTCTTTATTAACAAATATCGAAACGATTTTTCCGCCTCTTTCCATGGTCAGAGTTTCGTCTTCATGACATGACATACAGACATCAGTTCCTTTTGAAGCTGTGCTTAATGAAAAATTATCCGCAATGATAATTGTAGAAGCAATTAAAATTACCCCTGATAATAAAAAAACTATATTTTTGAAAGATTTATTCAATTTATTTTGATTTAAAAATACTTTCGATTGCTTCGTTTAATTCACTGAGTTTTAACGGCTCCGAAATATATTTTACAACTTTATCCCTGCACTTTTCATTTTCAAGAGAAGGTAAATAAACAGTAGATACAGAATTCAGCTTTTCCCGTAATTTATCTGAAATTTTACAGTTTATCTCATCATCCATAATAAGACAATCGATAGAATCTAAATTCAGATTATTCAGTGTCTCTTCATTAAGATTTTCTGTAGATGTACATGAAACCGAATATTTTGAATCAGAAAGTGATTTTCTGATCAAAGCACAGATTTCAGGTTTCGGACACAATATATGAATTTTTCTGATTTGCATAAATATATGATTCCAATACAATTACATTCACAATCTTTGTGCCAATAAATATTTCCAAATAATGCTGTTTTTGGATAAAAAGTAAGTTTTTAGTGGAATGGCAAATTTAGATGGGGATTATTTCTACAAATAAAATGGAGATTTTTTGAAAGGTGTTAGATTTAAAATCAATTGAGTTAAAAACTTTCAATAGCTTTAAGTTCTACATGGGATAATCTATTTAATTAGATGTCAGTCATGAATTTCGAGGTGAACTTTTCTTTAGTTTCGGATGGACATGCTGATTTGTTAGATTTCTGATAATTTTTGCAATTTATGTTAAAAATTTGTAGAAAATTGATGAAAATTCAAATTATACCAAAACGATCTTAAAGCCAAATCACTAATTTTGCGAAATTTGCAGAGTTATTATGATAAACTTTTTTGTACTAATTTGTTCAAAACATTTTCAAGGTGAATAAAAAGTAAATGTCAAAACAATTTTTAGTCTTAGAAGGGAATCTGTATTTTAGAAGAAAAGTATTTAAAACACTTTGAACTTTGAAATAAAAGAATGCAGTTTCAAAACTTAATTGTATATGGAATTACCGGAATATTGTTTGTTTAAAAGATTTGTTTTTGAAAAGATAATAAAAAATTTAGAAATTAATAATTTTTTGATATCAATAAAAACTACTCGTGCCACATTTTAAAATGTGGCACACCTAAGATGTGGCACACCTAAGATGTGGCACACCTAAGATGTGGCACACCTAAAGATGTGGCACACCTAAAGATGTGGCACACCTAAAGATGTGGCACAAGCAAACAATTTAAAATTTATTTACAACGATCTTCAAAATTCCTCTACATTTTATACTTGCCAATAATTAAACGTTTTTGAATCAATTTCATGCACTTTTCCAAAAATCTGAGGTTAAATTGTTTGAAATAATTTAATTATTGATCAGTCGTAAAATTTGCGTTGAACTTTTTCGGAGTTATTGGCGGATATTTTGATTTGTTAAATTACTTTTTACCCGCCATTGGCGAGACAGGCTTTTAACTTTATGCTAAAAATATGAAAAAGTATCAATTAAAAAAATTAGTAAAATTTAGCTTTTTTCATTCCAGACTATACTCTTTTATCTTTTTATATAAAGTCTTTCTGTCAATTCCAAGAATATGAGATGCTTTCAGCTTGTTCCAGTTATTTTCTTCAAGTACTTTTTTAATATAATTACTTTCTACTTCTTTCAATCCTTCCATGCCGCTAAAATTTCCAAAAGATGAATTGCTGTTATCGGATGAAACAAGAAAGTTCAGATTTGAACGGTTTAACTGATTGGAATGGGATGATATCGCAGCTCTTTCAATCACATTTTCAAGCTCTCTTACATTACCGTTCCATGAATTATTCATTAGCATTTCCAGTCCGGAAGCATCTATTGAAAGTTCGCGTTCGAGTTTCAAAGATAATTTTTTTAATATATGATTTGCTAAAAACGGAATATCCTCTTTTCTTTCATTTAATGAAGGCAGCATGACAGAAACAGTTGAAATTCTGTAATACAGATCTTCCCTGAATTTTTTCTGGGTAATTAATTCACGCAGATTCTGATTAGTTGCTGCTATCAATCTTACATCTACTTTTTTAACTTTATCACTTCCCAGAGGTTTTACTTCCCAGTTCTCAATTACTCTTAAAAGCTTTGCTTGTAGATTAAACGGCATCTCAGCAATTTCATCCAGCATAAGTGTTCCCGTATTCGCCTGCTCAAATACTCCTTTTTGAAAATCCGATGCTCCGGTAAATGCTCCTTTTGTATGTCCAAAAAGTTCACTTTCTAATAAAGCTTCAGGTATTGCGCTGCAGTTGATAGCAATGAACGGATTATCTTTCCGGTTGCTGTTAAAATGAATCGAACGGGCGACAAGCTCTTTTCCAGTTCCGCTCTGACCTTCGATCAGTACATTTACCTTTGTCTTTGCAACATTCTTTATCAGTTCAAAAACATTCATCATTTTCTTACTTTTTCCTACGATATTCCCGAAAGAAAAATTATCCTCTATCTGTGTTTTGAGATTTACAAGCTGTTTTGTGAGTCTGATCCTGTCAACTGCTTTGTCAATTTTTACTGACAGTTCATCAAGATGAAATGGTTTGCTGATATAATCAAATGCGCCGTTTTTCATTGATTCTACCGCAGAATCTATAGAACCATATCCGGTGATCATAATAAAAATCGAATTATCGGGCTTGCACTTTAAAAGATCTTCTCCGCTTACATTCGGCATCTGAAGATCAGAAATTATAATATCATATTCTCCCTTTTCTATCTTTTCTTTTGCAGCCACGCTGTCATTCATTTCATCAACTTTAAATCCTTTTCTCATGAGAACTTTAGATATAAGCTTTGTAGAGTTTGGCTCATCGTCCACAACAATAAACTTAATACTATCTGTCATTATTATTAAAATATTTTTTTAAGAAGAAAAACTAAATAAAATATCCGGAAAATTATTTATTTAAATTCCGTATTATTGAAAATATGGCTTTTAAAAAACAAAAAATATTCAATTATAAATAAAAAAACCCGCCTCTGAATTATGAGGCAGGTTTTTATTTATGGAGGGACTTAAATTAAATCACTATACATTATCTTACAAGTATCATTTTCCTTGTTTCTAGGAAATTTTCTGCCTGTACTCTGTAAAAATATACACCGCTAGAAACGTTCGCTCCGCTGTTATCAACTGAATACCAGTCTACAGTATATTTCCCTGAGGCTAATTTTTGATTCATCAGAGTTGTAACAAGTCTTCCTGTGATATCAAATATTGTTACAGTAACTACTGACTGTTTTGGTATTGAGAAATTGATCCTTGTTGCCGGATTGAACGGATTTGGATAATTTTGTGAAACTTCAAATTTATCAGGTACTTCAGAAGATATTGGAGTAACTCCTGTTATGACCTGTTTGGATCTTATCAGCACATCAACTGAGAATTTAGGATTGTGC
This sequence comes from Bacteroidota bacterium, assembly GCA_036782915.1. Taxonomy (GTDB): domain Bacteria; phylum Bacteroidota; class Ignavibacteria; order Tepidaquicellales; family Tepidaquicellaceae; genus JAEUSI01. Next base: position 4,628 of record DAIPYE010000158.1, read on the forward strand.
ATTCCATGTTCACTTCCTTCATTTATGAGCAGGTAATTAAAGTAAGCCTGTCTCAGAGGAATATTGTTTGAATCTGCTGCAATTAACTGCCATGCGACTGAATCAACTCCAACAGGTGGTAAAGCAATTCTAAGATTTCTTAAACATCCGTCCACTTCTGCTATCCATGGTTCTATTGTTCCGTCGCCGTCATAATCAAATGGAGCTATGAACTGGTCAAATCTTGTTTTGCCGAAGTGACAGCTCTGACATGCTGCAAGATAGTCAAAATCATTTTCATCATTGTGAATGCTCATTGTATGTCCGCCGACTTTGTCTTTGTTTACAAGTGCAGTATCGGTTGGAGGCATGTGACATTTTACGCATGAGTTGACAAGAAAATCTTTATGCGCTGTAGTCTGGTATGGAGGACCACCGAATAAAGCTACATTCTGTGCCTGATAAACATCTGCCTGACCTGAATGGTGAGGACCCCAGTTTGCTGAATTTACTCTTGTTAATGTAAATGTATTTACATCTTTTCTTGCTTTGTGACAATTCATACAAACTTCACCGCTTCCTACATTCGAATATCTGAATCCGTTTGCAAGTGTATCACCTGAAACCGGACCTTTTCTTAGCTGATAATCAGGACCTCCGTGAGGATCGTGACAAACTGCGCAGGTTACATTTACCTGTTTTGCCTGTGTGAACCCGTTTGTATATGTTCCGACACCTTTTGTATAATTTACATATCCTGTTCCGTCATGGCATCTTATGCAATTGTCTAAATTGTTTGTTCCGTTATTGTTCTGTGCAAAAGAATTGCTCCATACAACTTCTGAGTGCAGTGAATTTTCCCATTGACCGAAAATTGGTGCTTCCGGTGGTTCATCATGACACTTTCCGCATACGCCTGCATCTAAACTTTGGGCAATTTTATTGGTATCGCCGCCGCTTAAAACGTGTTCACTTCCCGGTCCGTGACAGCTTTCACAACCTACACCTGCAAATGCTACAAGTGAAGGAAATCTGTTCTTTAATGAATCCCAGTTTGAAGGTTTTGGAGGTGAATAATTACTCCAGACCCATCCGAGTTGTCTTGCTTTGTCATCAAATCCGTTATTTTCCGCTACAATATTCTGATCGTATCCTGTTGTGTGACATTTGAAACAGCTTGTTCCAAAAAACGGACTTCCTGTGGTAATATTTTTCTTAAAGTTAGTTGCGTGATCGGAAGCTTTCCATTTATCAAAAATTGTAATGAATTTTGGAGTAGATCCGTGACAGCTCATGCAATTAGGATATTGTGCAGGAACATTGTCAAAATTTCCTGTTCCAACATATTTTGAACCGTAAATTTTAGTAGTTGTGTCTTTAGTACCTGAAGAAGTTACAATTGAAACATTAATTTCATATGTTCCGGATGAATCAACTTTGAAATTTGCCCACCAGCTTAATCCTGTTACCGGATTCAATGTTGCATTTGATCCAACAGGTTTTGATATAAAAGTCCAGGTTGCGCTGGTTATGGTTGTATTATCACCGAAATTCCAGGCTCTTACATATGCATAAGTTCCTTTTGCTACTACATTTAAACCGCTTGCTACGGTCGAATCAGCTGTAAAAGCTGAATTTTCTTCAAGCATATGCGGTGTTACATACGAAGTTACAATTTTTACTCTTGGTGCTCCAAAAATAAATCCTGAACTAAGTATAAGCAATAAAACTGTAAATAATCTTTTCATTTTAATTTCTCCACTATTTATTTTTTGAATTTTCATGATTTAAAAGTTTATCTTTGATCTTATAAATACCAACTATTATGCCATCATATTAGATTTGATTTTAATCTGTTTTCAATGTTTTTCAATTAAAAGATGTGGATTTCTTACACACAGATATAAAAATGGGGAAAACAGTTGATTTTGAATCTGGCATTTTATGAGTTCTAAAATTACAGCAGATTTTGTGAAATAAATATTCTACGATTAAGAAAATTTACTCAATCTTATTTATGAATGTGGAATTTATACTCACAAATTTTTTTATAAATACAGATTCTGCTTACAACATTTTCAATATACTTTAGTTTTTTATTTTGAATTAATATTTAATAAAAAAAATAAAAACATTTTTTTTGGCATAGTTAATGGAGATAAAATAAAGAGTCTAAATTATTTCATTCATCAAATCAATTATTTTATGAACAGAAGAGAAATGATATTAAAAGCGCTTCAGACCGGTGTTTTCATCTCAATGGCAAAGCCGGGTATGATTATTGCAAATGAAAATAAGTCTGTAATGCTTAAAGAACTGACGGGAAATCAACTCAGATTTCCGCCGGTATTTCCAAACGGGGGAATAATGACTCTTGCAAATTCTGCTGTCAATGTCTGGTCCGGACAAAATACTACTGTTATCGCGATCAACGGTTCTTATCCATGCCCTTCTGTCGTAATTCAGAAAGGAACACAGTTTACAGCAAATTTCATTAATCAGCTGACCGAACCGGCAACGATTCACTGGCATGGAGTTAACGTGCCGGAATTAA
>DAIPYE010000158.1:7222-7553 GCA_036782915.1 Bacteroidota bacterium
CAGAGGCGGTACTTATTTTTATCATTCGCATGCAGATATGGCAACTGCGAAACATGTATTCAAAGGTTTCGCCGGATTTTTTATTGTTACTGATCCTGCCGAATCTGGTCTCGGACTTCCTTCAGGAAATTTTGATATACCTCTTTGCATTCAGGACAGAAGAGTTGCTGATATTCCTCAGTTCAATTACAATCCCGCAATGAATGATGTTATGAACGGATTTCTTTGTGATGCTCCGCTGATTAACGGAACACCTGACGCTTATTTTGAAGTGTCAAAAACTTTATACAGATTCAGACTTCTTAATGGATCGAATGCGCGGATTTACAAA
>DAIPYE010000159.1:0-6275 GCA_036782915.1 Bacteroidota bacterium
ACTCTCGAACCGTGTATAATTCCGGCAAGAAGATCTCTTCCTATTCCGTCTGTTCCCAGATAATGATCTCCTTTCGGAGGACTGAGACTGTTTGCAAGATCAATTTCTGTAGAACTGTAAGGTACCGGTGTCCATATCACACTTTCCAATTTATTTTGGTTATCGAGTGTTTTCCAGTTTACATTTATCATATCAGGATTCCATTTGCTTATACCTAATGTGTTAAGATAATCTTTTAATACCGGAAAATAAGTTTCACCTTTATAAACAGCATATAATGGCTTGCTGTTTGCAAGAAAATCTGCTGATAATGCAAGAAATACCAAAAACATTACAATATACATCGATATCATTGCAAGTTTATTCTTCTTGAACTGATACTTCACAAACGACCAGTAAGAGGAATCAACTTCTTTCTTAGATTCAATCTGAAGCTTTGATAACCCGTTTTCGTTTTCAGGTAATAATGAAGTGTTTTTTAAAGTTTCTGCTTCTTCCATAATTTTAACTTACTTTTTTTGAAAATGCAATTCGGGGATCTACAAATGAATATAGAATATCAACCAGTAAAATTCCGGTAACAGTAAGAATAGAAACAAGTACAAGTTCTGTCATGATCATTGGATAATCTCTGTCTAAAATTGCCTGGAATGCAAGCTGACCGATCCCGGGAATTGAAAAAATTGTTTCAATAATTATGCTTCCTCCTACCATTGCAGGAAGTAAAGCTCCTGCGAGAGTTATTATCGGAATTAATGAATTTCTTAAAGCGTGTTTTAATATAACTTTTCTTTCCGAAAGCCCTTTTGCTTTGGCAGTTCTGATATAATCCTGCCTTATGACTTCAAGCATGGAACTTCTCATTTGTCTGGATAAAAATGCAAAACCTGCTAAACTCGAAACAGTAATGGGAAGAAATAAATGCATGAACAGATCATGTAATTTCCCTAATGCCGTAAGAGAATCAAAATCCTCTGATTTAATTCCGGATGTTGGAAATATTTTCAAATATTGTACATTACACAAATATACAATTGCAAGAGTAGCAACCCAGAAACTTGGCAAAGAATACAGTACAAATAAAATTACCGTAGTAGTTCTGTCAATAAAGGAATATTGTTTTGAAGCGCTGTAAATCCCGATTGGAATGGCAATTAAATATATTAGCAGAAACGAAATTGCGCTTATAGTAATCGTTATAGGTAATCTTTCAATAATTTTATCGATTACAGGTCTGTTATCTTTAAATGAATTTCCAAAATCCCCCTGCAGCATATTTCCCATCCATACTACATACTGAACAGGCAAAGGTTTATCTAGTCCGAATTTTCTTTTATAAAATTCTTTAGCCTGCTGTGTCATCTGATTTTTGGAATCTGACTTCTGTGCTTCTGCATTCTTGCCCATTTTCATCTCTGTCGGATCGCCGGGAGCAAGACGGCAGACAAGAAAAGTTATCATTGTTATAATGATAATTGTAGGGATAAACAACAAAATTCTTTTTAACACATATTGTTTCATTTGAAAATAATTAAAATATCTGGACTTTTAAAAAAGTTTAAACTCAATTTTTAAAAAAATAAAATACTTAAACAATCAGTTGTTGTATCTTTGTGCAGTTACCGGGGTCCACCATTCATTAAGCAACGGTGAATCAGGATATGCATACCACCGGGTGTTTCTGAATCTGTCACTGTAAAGATATCTTGACGGTTCACTCCATAAAAATGTAGTCGGCTGTTCATCATAAATAAGCTGCTGCCATTTATTCAGTAATTCAACTCTCTTAACTTCATCAAAGGTTGTTCTGTTTTCCTCCAGCATCTTATCACTTTCCGGGTTTTTAAAACTTATGAAATTACTACCTTCGCCCTCTGACTGCGATGAATGCCATATCTGGTATGGATCTTCCGGTGTTACCCCAAGCTGCCAGGCTGCATAACATGCATCAAATTCGTGTTTTTTTGTTTTATCAAGAAAAACCGACCATTCATATTCCTGAAGTTCTGCCTGAATGCCCAGTTGTTTTAAGTTTTCTATTATGATAAGCATTATTTTTTTTCTTTTCGGATTATTGTTATTGATAAAAGTAAACTTGAAATCAGTTTTCTTACCGTCAATAACCTTATCCAGAATACCGTCACCGTCAGTATCCTTCCAGCCGGCTTCTGCCAGCAATTCCTTTGCCTTTGCCGGATCATAAGGAATTACCTTCAGATCATTATTATAATATTTGCTTTTTATAAATACCGGAGACTGAACCAATGTTCCCATTCCGTACACTATGCTGTTAAGAATTGACTGCCTGTCAATTGCATAGCCTAAAGCCCATCTGACCTTTTTATCAGAGAATAAAGGACTCTTATTATTCCATGCTATGTATGAATAAGTTGGTTCCGTAACAAGTGATTTTTTTAAATTGAACTGTTCGGGGTTTTTTACATTCTCTACAAAATCAATCGGCTGTATAACTGTCATGTAATCAGTTTCTTTATTTTTTGCAGCAACTACAGCAGCATTCTGATCCTGAATTGTTTTGAATATAAGTTTTGCCGGATAATTCGGTATTTCTTTTTTATTCCAGTAATTGTTATTTCTTTCTAATGTAATTGACTGACCGGTGATCCATTTATCCAGTTTATAAGGACCGCTGCCTACAACATATTTTGCATCTCTTGAAATTTCCTGTGAATTCAGAAAATCCGCATATTTTTGCATTTCAGAATATTTTTTAACATCTAGACTTTTTTGCGCTGCTGCAAAATCTTCCCAGGTAAATTTATCATTTACATTTTCAGGATCTAAAATATGCTTTGGAGTAATATAAGTAGCGCCAATAGTGAAGACTGTTTTAAAATACGGCTTTGTCATTGTGATCTTAAGCTTGTATTTATTTCCGTCAACGAGTTCTGCGCTTTTGAAATCAGCAAAATAATTTCTTAATGCCTGTGCATCTGTAAATGGATTAACTACAGTTTTAAATGTAAAAATCACATCTTCCGCTGTCAATGGTTTTCCGTCCGAAAAAGTAATATCTTCTCTCAGATCGAATGTATAGGTCATATGATCTTCGCTCATTACTGGCGGAGCTTTTGCAAGAATTGGTTTAATTTCGTATGTTATTCTGTCTATATCGATCATAGGTTCAAAAATATAAATGTAAATTCCGGATGCAGATGCGTCATTTGTTACTGTCGGATTCAGTTTTTCCGCATCAGACATTTCCTGCTTTATGATCCAGTCACCGTTTGCTGCGTCTTTTGTATCTGCCGGTATCAGCTCAGTCAGCGCAAAAGTACTGTTTTCGTTATTAGTTACAACATCTTTCTTCCTTCCACATGAACTGACAAGTATGCTCATGGTCAGAAACAGAATCGGTATTAAAAATTTTATGCTTTTCATAATATTATTAATTTTTAAAAATTTTAAAATTTGCTGTTAATCTTGAAAATTAATTTTCAGTACAATTTTTATTCAAAATCATGTTCAAAATATTCCGTTGTTCTTTCCAGATTTTTATTGCCTTTATTTCTGAAATTATATCCTGCTTTTGAATCAATTTTTTCCTTAAGTCTTTTCTTAAAAACTTCAGCTGCATTGTAACCGTAATGTTTGCATAAATAGTTCAATGCAATTACTTCTGCTATAACTGTAATATTCTTTCCGGGAAAAATCGGAAGTTTCACAAGTTCCGCATTTACATCAAGTAGATTTATGGTCGTACTGTCAAGTCCAGTTCTGTCATATGCTTTATCTTTATCCCAGTCTTCAAGCTCCACGATCACTTCAACTCTTTTCTGATATCTTATCGAGCGGATACCAAATATTGTTCTAACATCAATAATACCCAGACCGCGAATTTCCATTATATGTTTTGTAAGTGCTGTACCGGCGCCCATTAACACTCCCTCACCTTTTTTTGTTACTACCACCACATCATCAGTTACCAGTCTGTGACCTCTTTCCACAAGGTCTAAAACTATCTCGCTTTTCCCGATTCCGGATTTCCCGGTAAAAAGTAATCCGACTCCGTAAACATCAATAAATGAACCGTGAATTATTATCTGCGCCGCAAACTGGTCATCCAGAAAATCACTTATAAAATAAGACAGTCTGGTCGTAGGATACGGTGTTTTGAATATAGGAGTTTTGTTTTTATCGGCTAAAGAAATTAATTCTTCCGGAACTTCATTATTATTTGTAATAATTATACAGGGAACTTTGAAAGAAAAAAATCTTTCCAGCGTCTTTTTTCTTGCTTCAGGATCTAACTGTTTTAAATAATAAATCTCTGTATTGCCGAATACCTGAACGCGGTTATATGTAAACAATTCAACATAACCTGCTAAAGCCAACCCGGGTCTGTGAATATCCTTTTCTGTGATTTTTGTTTCGTCAGGAATTTCAGAATCAGTAACCTTTGTAAGACTAAATCTCTCATTACATTCTTTGAAAAAAAAATCTACTGTAATGAAATCCTTTTTCAGTTCTTTTTTATTTTTAAATCTTTCCGACAAATTATATGGTTTTAATTACTTCTTTTTCTATGTTGTACTTTTCCGATTTATGCTTGTCTTTGTGCTTGAGTAATTGTGTTTCAATCTTATCGATTGCTTTATCAACTGACTTGTTAAAATCATCAGATTCTTCCTTTGTTGTCAGGATTTTGTCTTTTAATTTTACATTAATTTCACAAATCTTCACACTATTTACAGCTTTTTCAAAGGAAAGAACCACATCTGCATGAAGTATTTCTTCATTGTACCTGCTTAGATTATCTATGCTTCCTTTAATGTATTCCTGCAATGTATCATGTGCTTTAAAATGCCTCGAAGTAATGTTAGTTTTAATCATTTCAATATTTAAGATTATAAAAAATAATGATTGGATTTTTGCGAATATGCTAAACTATCTGTTTAATTTCAACTGTAAATTTATGAATTTTTATAATTGCACTATTTTTTCTGTCCGGTTAATCAAACACTGCATTATACAAAATAAAATGCTTTAAATATTCAAATTGATTTAATCAGATGAATGTAATATTTTGAACAATGACAAATTTATCTGATGATTCTTATGTAGATCGGAATCTGGCAAAAAAAGTGTATTTTACATTTTTAATTTTTAGTTTTTTATGGGTTTTATTGATTTTCATTGCCCCGCTTTTAGCCGATTCCGGTGGAATTTATTCGAAAATGTCTGATTTTATCTATATTTTCTTTTCAAAAGTTTGCCACCAGGAAAGCAACAGGTCTTTTCATTTTTCAGACCATATTCTCGGTGTTTGTTCCAGATGTGTCTGGATTTATATTGGATTTTTTGCAGGAATATTAGTTTATCCTCTGAAATATCGCTTAAATAATACGAATTCACCTAATCTGATGTTTTTGATAGCTGTTTCCTTTATTTTATTCCTTGATGTTATTCTTGATTTGACAGGAATTTTAAAGAATTCTTTTTTATCCAGATCTATAACTGGATTTCTTACAGGTTTAATGCTTCCCTTTTATCTGCTTCCCGGCTTTGTAAAGTTTTTCCATGAAATTAATTCCTTTTTAAGAAATAAAATGAGTTATAAAAATTAAATGAATACTGCCAATAAAATTTCTCCTGTAATAATAGGCTCTGTTACAATGACTCTGATCGCCATTTTTCCTTTGTTGAATCTTATAAATGTTTTCTGCTGCGCCGGAATAATGGCAGGCGGGTTTGTCGGCGTTTATACTTACTGGAAACAGCTTAAACCTCTGGGTCTTCCGCTTGAAACTAAGGATGGCGGTATGATAGGAATACTTAGCGGAATTCTCTCTGCTGTTTTTGTGACAGGTTTCGGTCTTTTGATAAGTCTTTTTTCAGATTCAAATCCAATTCTCGATGTTTTGAATACTTTCGATGAAATGGGAATTCAGACTCCGCCGGAAATGCTTCAATACCTGGATAAATTTTCAAATGAATTCAGTGAGCACGGATTCTCACCCACTATTACTTTGATCTCTTTCATAAGTAATTTAATTCTTTATCCGCTATTCGGTTCTATCGGCGCTTTGATCGGGGTAAATTATTTTAATAAATCAAACAAATCAAATAATTTACAGATTGACAGTAATAATGACTCTCAAATCTGAAATTATTATCAATTATTCTTAAACTGATGATTCTTTATAATGTTTGATTCTTTTATTAAACTGAATAAAATTACCCGAAAAGAAGCTTTTAAAATCAGATTAATTCTGTTATTCACAATTGTTCTTAGTTTTATTACGGTAATATTT
>DAIPYE010000159.1:6285-7365 GCA_036782915.1 Bacteroidota bacterium
GGGTTTGTTCAGGCCAGACAGTTCCTGCATAACTTTAAATGTATTTGGTATCCCGTGTCCCTTCTGCGGTATGTCAAGAGCTTTCAGGGAATTTATGAATTTCAACTTTAAAGAAAGTATATACTACAATCCTTCTTCTGTTGTGTTTTTTTTGTTTATGAGTGTTCTGATTTTATCAGTTTTAATATTAAGTTTTTTTAATTACAAGATTTCTCTTCATTTTAACAGAAAAACTTTATTGTTATTTATAATTGTTATAGCTTCTGTCTGGTTATTAAATATTTTTTTCGGTCACCATTAAATTCATTTTATAAATTCTAAATAAAATTTCAAAACATGTTTGAATATTCCGGTTCAATACACATGCATTCAAAATATTCCGACGGTTCCGGAACAGTCGAAGAGATCGCAAATTATGCAACTGAATCTGACCTCGACTTTATTATTCTGACCGATCACAATACTCTTAAAGCAAAAGACAAGGGATATGAAAAGTGGTATAAAAAAACTATGCTGATCGTCGGGTACGAAGTAAATGATATTAAAAACAGAAATCATTATCTGGTGTTTGGCACAGATAAAGTTGTAGGAACTTATGAAAAACTTTCTGACGGTGATACAGGTAACAGAATGTCCGCAATTGAATATGTAAAGGAAGTTAAAAAGAAAGGCGGGATCGGATTTCTTGCTCATCCTCACGAAAAGAGAAACAATATCCCCGAACTCAAGCCTTATCCATGGACTGCTTGGGAATCTGAAGACTTTACGGGAATTGAAATCTGGAATCACATGAGCGAATGGGCCGAAGGTGTAAATGAATCAAATAAACTTCAGCGATTTCTGCACCCGCTTAAATCCATTGTAGCTCCGCCGGAAGAAACTTTGAAAAAATGGGATGATCTGAATAAGAAAAGAAAGGTTGTAGCCATCGGTGGAATTGACGCCCATGCACATAAACATAATGTAATGGGATTCGAATTTGAAATATTCGGATACAAAATATTATTTAAATCTATCCGGACTCATGTTTTCGTTGACAAGGAGATCAAAAAAGGAAATGCGAAGAATTACGAATTCGAT
>DAIPYE010000160.1:0-7062 GCA_036782915.1 Bacteroidota bacterium
TTAAAATAAATTAATTTTAAAAATAATGGTAAATAAATTCAGAACTTTTTACAGACACATTATAGAAGAGGAAAGAACATATCCGGAAGCAACAGGTCAGCTTTCAGATCTTCTTGCGGATATAGCTTTAGCATGTAAAGTAATATCTCTTGAAGTAAACAGAGCCGGATTGATAGATATTCTCGGATTTACAGGTGAGGAGAATGTACAGGGTGAGCAGGTAAAGAAACTGGACGTTTATGCAAATGATGTATTAACAAATGTGATGAAACAGGGCGGACATATCTGCGCAGTATGTTCGGAAGAAGAAGAGAATTTTATTCCGATCGAAGATAAGTTTGCTGATAATAAATATGTCAGCAATAAATACATCTGTCATTTTGATCCTCTTGACGGTTCATCGAATATTGATGTAAATGTTTCCATAGGAACAATTTTTTCGATATACAACAGAGTTACAATTTCAGGTCCGGGAGCTTTGGAAGACTGTCTGCAGAAAGGCACAAAGCAGGTTGCAGCTGGATATGTGATATACGGTTCAAGTACTGTGCTTGTATATACTACCGGAAATGGAGTTCATGTTTTTACACTTGATCCTTCTGTCGGTGAGTTTTTATTGTCAAATGAAAATGTAAAGATACCTGCTAAGGCAAAAACCTTTTCAGTAAATGAAGGAAATTTCTGCAAATGGACAAATGGGATGAAGAAGTATATTTCACATCTGAAGGAAATTGATCCTGAATCTTCCAGACCTTATTCATCAAGATATATTGGCTCACTTGTAGCTGACTTTCACCGGAATTTATTATACGGTGGCATTTTTTTATATCCTTCCGACAGTAAAAATATTAGCGGAAAGCTGAGATTAATGTATGAAGCGAATCCGCTGAGTTTTATCGTAGAACAGGCGGGAGGAAGAAGTACAAACGGATCGAAAAGGATCATGGAAATCGAACCGCAGAGTCTTCATCAGAGAACACCTTTGTTTATTGGAAGCAAAGAAGATGTAATATTACTTGAAAAGTATATTGAGCAGGATTTAATTTCTGAAAAGAAAATTTAATAATTTTTTTGTTAATCTTTATTCTTGATCTTAACTTTATTCTTCCGGTTCACTGAGAAGATCAATTTTTCTAAGTTCGTTTATATTACTTTCGTCAACACTCAGTTCTATAAAAACCGAATTATCATATCTGTCTAATTTCAACTTATCAAGTATTTTCAAAGAATTTTTATCTCTGTTCCCCGTGGATCTTAATCTTGTAACAGAAAAGAATCCGCTTAATATGCTTCTCAGATATTTAGAGGATTCATCATTTAAGCATTCGGATTGAATTAGAAATTTCAGATCCTCAGACATTTCAGAAGAAAATGAGATAGAATTGAACCGTTTATACAGGTTATCTATTGTCAGCTTTTCATTTGAATCAAGACTATCATTTGAAACATCACCTTCATCAGAATCTGAAGTATCTGTTTCTTCAAAACTCTGCCCTGAAGTAAATTTAACAAAATTCTGAAAAATACCCTTTATAAAAAATTTCTCTGTTGAGATCATCCACAGATTCTCTTTATAAATAATATTATTAATTGCGCTGAATAATTTATCATTCTGCAAAATACCGGATCGCGAAGTATCTGAAGTAGCTATCATTGCGTCAATCTGTTTTAAATAATTACTGGCACAGACAGTATGATTATCCCTGAAGTAAAAGTACAATCCATTGTCAGATTTTAGATAAATTTTTGTTCCGTTAATATTTTTCACTTCTAAAAAAAGAGTGTCCCTGGATATAAATTCAGTCAACTTGTAAAATCAAGAATTCCTTTCATAACAATTGCATTTTCGCCGAACCATGAGTTTGAATAATACAATTCATCCAGACCGTCTGAGATTGAAGCTCCGGTTGCTAATTTAAATGTATGAAGTAGACTGCCAAAAGTTTTTTCGGCATTAAGAAGAGAATCAGAAATATTTTTTTTCCAGAATTCAGTTCTCCGCATGCTCTTAAAGTTAAGATACATTACGAACTGTGGATTTTCCTGAAGTAAGTTGAGAGTAGATGAAACGGATAATGGAAGCGGTTGAGGATCGGGTTTAAAATTACAGCTGTTTAATACTGTTAAAAATATAAAAATAAATATTAAAAAATGAAATTTTAAGAAAGACTGTAACATAAGAAAAATTCAAATTCAGTTAATAATCTTTTTTCTTAAAATACAAAACAGACACAGATAAAGCAGTAAGCATAAAAAGAACTGAGGAATATACAGGCATATAAGATTTTATCGGCTCACCATTAATCATGTCCGCGGAAATTTTATTTATGTCAGATGTTTTTGGCAGGACATAATATAAAAAATTAATTACAAACTGCGCAGCGCTGTTGGTAATAAGACTGAATATTACTTCCTCTCTGACAGCAAGTATCGGACATATGATAAACACCAGAAACAAACTCACTATTATTGATAAAATTGAACTCTGAGAAATTAGCCCGATAAGAATTATCAATGAATATATTACGGCAAAAGATAATGTCAGCCAGAATATTGAATATAAAAACGGGATATGCCAGAATCCGGACTTTAATGAAAGTATAAGCCAGACAGATCCTATCAGATAAACAAGACTCAGGAATATTAATAATACACCTCCAAGAAATTTAGCAATTATTATTTTTGTTCTTGATACCGGCTTCGACAATAACAGATCTATATTTCCTTTTTCCAGCATTGAAGGTATAAACGATGCAACAGATATAAAGCAAAATGTTATAATTAAAAGATATGAAATATTTATCATTGCAACTTCAAACCCAATAACCAGCTGCTTTATGCTTTCCTCGCCGGATGACTCCATCATATTGACCATTCCTTCCACAGAATCCACATTAATCAGGAACAAAAAAATCAATATGATCAGAGTAGAGATCGCAAAAAATCCAAGAAATATTTTTTTTGCTACTGCTTCGCGGAAGGTACTTAACATCAGTGTTATAAATATCATATCAGTTCTGACTTTCTATTAAATTAATGAACATATTTTCAAGTGTATCTTTTTCTCTTTCAACAGATTGGATCAGAATATTTTTTGAACGCAGGAAATCAATTACTTTGTTCATTTCTTCTGTACTGAGTGTATTATAAATAAATTCATTTCTACTGCTGATCCTTGCTTTAAAATCAGAGAGCAAGGCGTTTACGATATTTTCATCCAGATCAGATGTGATGAATTTATAATCATTTGTAGCTGCTGTAATATCTTCTACCAGTCCGGTCTTAACAAGCGTACCTTTATTCAGAATAGCAACCCTGTCGCAAACCAGTTCGACTTCACTTAATAAATGTGAATTCAGAAAAATAGTTGTGCCCTTATCTTTCAGGTTATTAAGAATATCACGGATCTCCTTTCTGCCGATCGGATCCACCCCGTCAGTCGGTTCATCAAGAAATATAAGCTCCGGATTATTCAGCATAGACTGAGCAAGCCCCAGTCTTTGCAGCATTCCCTTTGAATATTTTTTAATTTTGGTTTTTCTCCATTTATCCATGTCAACCAGTTTTAAATATTCATCAGTCTTTTTTCTGACTTCAGTATTATTCAATCCGCTTAACTTTCCGAAATAAATAAGTACCTGCTCACCGGTAAGGTAATTCGGAAATTTATGGTTTTCGGGAAGATAACCGATCTTCATTTTATAAGATTCATCGGAAATTTCTTTTTCAAATATTTTTATTTCACCTTTTGTTCTGTGGGTAATCCCCAGCAGAATCTTTATCAAAGTAGTTTTCCCGGCACCATTTGGTCCAAGGATACCGAAGATCTCGCCTTTTTCAACTTCAAAAGAAAAGTTGTTTAATGCAAGAATTTTTTCCTTTGAAAAATTTTTCGCTGAAAATTCTTTTGATAAATTCTTTGTGCTGATTATAGTCATTAGAAATAAGAAATTAGAAATTAATTTTTTTTAAGGTCAGTCTGTGTTTATCCTAGTATCATTTTTCATGGCAAATATTACATTCTGAATGTGAACTTCTATATCAATTCCAATATCTTTTGCTCCGTTAATTATATCGTCTCTGTTTACATTTTTTGCAAAAGCTTTGTCCTTCAATTTTTTAATAACGCTCTTTGGTTCAACGCTCTTTAATCCGTCCGGCTTCATGTATGAATAGGCAGTAATAAAACCTGTTATCTCATCACATGCAAATAAATACTTTGATAAAACAGAATTTCTCGGTACCTCTGTTCTGTCAGGATATGCATGTCCGAGTATTGCTTCAATTATATCTTTGTCATATCCTTCTTTTTCAAGAACCGGAACGGCAGTATTTGGATGAGTATCCGGGAACATTTCCCAGTCCATATCATGAAGCAAGCCTGTTATTCCCCATTTTTCCTCATCTTCTCCAAGTTTTTCAGCATAAAATTTCATAACAGATTCGACACAGTAACAGTGTTTTTTCAAACTGTCATTTTTTATGTACTCATCTAAAAGCTTATATGACGAAATTAAATCAGGCATTTATATTTTTAAATTTATTCAGAAAACCGTTAATCTTTTATCCTATAACAACATCATTCGAAAGTTCATTTTTATCTCCGGCTTTTACTGGAAATTCCTTTATTAATATTATACCGACTTTTTCAAGCAGATTCAGAATACCTTCGTAATATTTTTTTTCAGAAAAATGAAGTATAATTTCATCAGTAAACTCTTTCCACTTTTCGGATGAAATTAATTTATTTATTCCTTCATCAGCAATTATTTCAAATTTTCTGTCATCGAGCAATATAAAGAAAAGAACTCCTGTTTTATCAATAGTCTCATTCATATTCAGATTAAAGAATTCTTTTATCGCAATATCACGTGATGATAAATCTTTTTCCAGATATCCCCTTTTTCGCTTTATAGATAAACGTAATTCACCGGAAGTCTGACCTTCAATTCTCTCTATTGTTTTTACGATCTTATCCAGATCAATATCGGATAAATAATCTGCTATGAAATTTTTTTTGAACATTTATTTATTCTTAAAAAAATAATTTAACCAAATATAACATTATGCTTTCTTACCAGCTGCCGCTTGATCCGCCGCCGCCAAACGATCCGCCGCCGCCTGAGAATCCTCCGCTGCTAAATCCGCCACTGCTGCTGCTTCCCCCGCCAAATCCGCCGCCGCCCCATCCGCTTCCCCAACCTTTCTTACTTGAATATACTGATCTGCCTGTTCCAAACATACTTCTTATAATTGAAGTAAAGATAAACACGAATATGATTCCGAAAATTAAAACAACAAATATTGGAATTCCGAAACAGCATGTTAATCCTTCCAAATCTTTATCATTTTTACTGTTTTTATCTGCAGTATATTCTCCTTTAGTAACAGAAATGATTGCGTTTATTCCTCTTGAAATACCTTCATAATATTTACCGGATTTGAATTCCGGTGTAATATCATTCCGGATAATTTTTGAGCAAGTTGCATCCGTAAGAACTCCTTCAAGACCGTAACCGACTTCAATTCTAATTTTTCTGTCATCCTTAACAATAAGAAGAAGAACGCCATTGTTCTTATCCTTTTTACCGATCTTGTTTTTTTCAGCTAATGTAATCGACAGGTCTTCCAGAGATTCACCGTTTAAACTTGAAATAATATATACAACAATCTGAGTGCTGGTAGATTTATCAAAAGTTGTGAGAGTATTATTCAGAGCAGATATCTGTCCGGGATTTAAAGTACCGGATTCATCATTTACATAGTTTTTGAACTGTGTTGTATTCTGAGCAAATAGAATTCTGCTGCTGTTTAAAAAATAAATCTGACAAATTATCAGAAGCAAAAGTGCTATAGTATGTTTGAATGATTTCAATTTCAAATTAATAAACTTAACTTTTTTACTATGTAAATAAATTTAATATAAAAAAAGCGACCGGAAAAAATTCAGATCGCTTTAACAAATTTTTAAATTTTCTCTAAATCTTAACCGCCTGCATTTTTTACAATTTCCTTATCGGGATCACCCATTTTCATAAAGCTGTAACGTTTCTCAATAGCAGCTTTATTTATTTCATCAAGTATATCCACCATTACATTATAAGTCATCTTTCTGTCGAATTTTAAAATTATCAGTAATTTAGGATTCGCAGCGTAACTGGCTTCAATTTTCGATTTCATATCATTAAATGAAACTAATTCAGGAGGACTTTCTGTACCGTCTGATAAACCTTTGGAAAAATATACTTTATTTGTTTCTGAAACTCTCATATAAAGAACATCACCCATATCAATTTTAACTTTATCAGTTTCATCACCTTTCGGCAAATTGATCTGCATGATCTGAGGAGTATTCAGGGTAGTTGTAAGAATAAAAAAAGTAAGGAGAAGCATAATAACATCAACCATCGGTGTCATGTCGATCCTGACGCCGATCTTTTTTCCTTTCTTATATTTCTTCTGTTTATGGAGTCCCCCGCCGCTTTCCGGGGCATCAAAGCCGCCACCTGCCATAATTTAATTCCTTTATAAATTAAAAATTATAAAATGATTTTAGTTACTCTTTTTTGTCTGCTTTTACATCTGTTACAAGAGCAAATCTTGTATTTTTTGTAGCTTTGAAAATATCCATAAGATCTTCTACAATTCCGTATTGAGTCTGTGTATCTCCTTTAATTACAATTCTGAAATCAGATTTACCGTTAGTTTCATTTTTTAAAGCTACTCTCAGATCTATCAGAGCTTTTTCAAACTGTGCACGGTTCATCAGATTTACTTTTCTTTTGAATGGCTTACCACCAACAATTCCTCCGGTAAGCTCATATTCGCTTTTTGTTGTGCTATCAGGGTGGAATAAACCGACACCGGTTGCGTCTCCGAATACTTTTTCTTTAACTGTATAATTATCAACATCCAGGAAAACATCTCCTGCCTTTGTCAATGTTAATGTTAATATATCCTTATCAGGTAATTTGGTAGTATCAGTTACAACGGATTCCGGAAGTTTGATTTCTATTGCTTCAGTCGATTCAGCTTTAAAAGTTGCCACAAGCATAAAGAATG
>DAIPYE010000160.1:7072-7335 GCA_036782915.1 Bacteroidota bacterium
ATTACATCAACCAATGGTGTCATGTCAATATTAACACCCGGTTTTTTTATTGATCTGGCTTTCTTCATATTTTAACTGATTGGAAAATTATTATTTAATTTGTTACTGATAAAATTTATGCAGTTTTTTTAGAACCTTTAAGTGTAAGTATCTGAAGCATATTATAAGTAGCTTCATCAATCATATAAGTTATGTTTCCTACTTTAGTAACAAAATAGTTATATGAAATTGTACCGACAATAGCTCCGAATAAACCTCCGGCT
>DAIPYE010000161.1:0-7197 GCA_036782915.1 Bacteroidota bacterium
TCAATCGGTAAGAACATATCTTTCAAATCAGAGACAGGGTACCCATAAAACAAAGGGACGCAGCGAAGTTAGAGGAGGCGGTAAAAAACCGTTTAAACAAAAAGGAACAGGAAATGCAAGACAGGGAACCAGCAGATCACCAATAATGGTCGGCGGAGGAAATATATTCGGACCTGTACCTCATACATATAAACTCAAGCTTCCGAAAAAAGCGGCAAGATTAGCTAGAAAAAGCGCACTTAGTTTAAAAGCAAAGGAAAATGAAATTATGATAGTTGAAGATTTTACCTTTGAGTCACCTAAAACCAAAGATCTTTCGACTATTCTAAAATCATTGAAAATTGAAGATAAGAAAACATTGCTGCTATTAACTGATAAAAATGACAATGTATATAAATCCGGAAGAAACATTGAGAAATTAAATGTAATGATCTCAGATAAAGCTGCTACTTACGATCTTTTAAATAACAAATTAATATTATTGCAAAAATCAGCTGTAGAAAGTTTGTGCAAAAGTTTAATAAACTAATTTTTTAGTAATAAATATATATGAAAACTATTTTAGTAAAACCCCTGATTACAGAAAAGAACACTGCATTACAGGAACTGCTGAATCAATATTCATTTGAAGTCGGCAGAGACAGCAATAAAATTGAAATAAAAAGAGCTGTTGAAAAGAAATTTAATGTAAGAGTTACGAATGTGAATACTATTATGATAAAGGGAAAGAGAAAATCACAAATGACCAGAAAAGGCAGATTTGAAGGATTCAGAGCTGACAGAAAAAAAGCAATGGTTACATTGCATAAAGAAGACAAGATAGATTTTCTTGGTAATGTAGAATAGAGACAGATCTTTTATTTCCGACTTTCAAAATTTGAGTTTTCCGCATGGCTGTTAAAAGTAAAAATGCCTCTGTAAAAAGAATCAAGGTTAATTCTGACAAAATAAATAAAGAAATTCTTAATAATAAACTGAAGCTCGGTGATAATATCACCGGGCTTTTAGTCAATTCACAGGGTTCCATTAAAAGCAAACAGTTCTTTGAAAAAATATCTAAATTGATACAATAATGCTGAAAAGCAGATTTGAAATTTTTATAGACACTGATATATTTCTGGATCATTTAACCGGTACTAAAAAAGAAGAGTCATTACTTTTAAAATGCTTAAAGATATTTGACTGTTTTACTTCTGTTATAAACGCATCGGAAATATTTTACGGATGTGCAGGTAATTCACAAAGAGAAAAAGCGAAACATTCATTTTACGGAACCGGAGTACTTGGAATTCCATACAAATATTCCCTGAGGATCGGTGAGGTATTGAAAAAAATTGAAGAAAGAAAATTAAAGAATACATACAGAGATGCAGTAATTACGGCTGTTTGTATAGAAACAAATCTTCCGTTCTTAACGTTAAATGAAAAAAAATATTCACATCTTTCAGGAATTTTCAAACTGAAACTTATCAGCAAAGAATGTATAATTCAAAATAATTCTCCGGAAATTATTTTTAAAAAAGCAAAAATTTTATAATATGAAATTAGGTAAACAGTATACAAGCAGAGAAAATCAGTCAACTGATATTTATTTAAAAGAGATCAGTAAGACAACTCCTCTTACGGTTGTCCAGGAAATTGATTGTGCCAAGAGAATAAGAAAAGGTGATAAGAGAGCGCTGGATTTACTGGTAAAAGCAAATTTAAGATTTGTCGTCAGCGTAGCGAAGCAATATCAGAATCAGGGTTTGTCACTTAATGATCTTATAAATGAAGGCAATCTTGGACTTATCAAAGCCGCAAAAAAATTCGATGAAACAAGAGGATTCAAGTTTATATCCTATGCGGTATGGTGGATCAGACAGTCAATCTTACAGGCACTTGCAGAGCAGTCAAGAGTTGTAAGATTACCGTTAAATATAGTTCAGCAAAAAAGTAAAATTGCAAAAACTATCAGCGAGCTTGAACAGAAGAATGAAAGAATTCCAAATGTACTTGAGATTGCCGAGAAACTTGACATGAGTGTTTATGAAGTTCAGGAAACATTGAAAAATTCAGGCGGACATGTTTCAATGGATGCTCCAAGCATACATGGAGAAGATACAAAACTGATAGATATAATGCCGGACAAACAGATGAAGATGCCGGATATGGCGCTTCTGAAAGATTCTCTCAGAATAGAGATCGAAAGAGCTTTAGATACATTGTCACAGAGAGAAAAAGAAGTTGTTAAATTATATTACGGACTTGAAAAGGAAAACCCTCTTACTCTTGAGGAAATCGGAGATAAATATAAGCTGACACGTGAAAGAGTAAGACAAATAAAGGAAAAAGCGATCAGAAGACTGAGACAGGCGTCAAGGAGTAAAGCATTGAAAGCATACTTAGGTCAGTAAGAACATTAAATATATTTTAAACAAAGCCCGCTCAGATTGAATCTTGAGCGGGTTTTTTATTTTATCAGAGAGCCCGAAATACTTACCGGATCAATATTATGACCTCCGTCAAATTCAACTTCATTAAATCCGATATTATGTTGATTCAGTAAACTGATGCTTTCACGGTATCTTTTCAGGTTAATGATCTCATCTTTTTTCCCGTAAATAAAATGAACCTTCGAAAAAGTCATTTTTGATTTAAATTTTTCAAAATCAATATCTTTTGGAAAATCTGAAGAGCAAAGTAATAAATTATTAAATTTAAATTCTGTATCAATAAAAAATCTGACAGCGGTATGAACACCTTGTGAAAAACCCAGCAAATTAATTTCTGCTGAAGTCAGGTCAAATTCATTATTTACTTTTTTCAGAAGTTTTTCAAGATAATTAAGATAATCGCAGATTTCGTTATTTCTGTCTTCTTTTGTCATCCAGGAAGCGCCGATATTATTTCTGAAATAAAATTTAGATAATCCTTCCGGAGCTAGAATTAAAGTATCATTTTTGTTTAAAAACTCAAAATCCGCAATAAAATCTGATGCAAGCTGGGCATAACCATGTAAAACCAGGTAAAAGTTTTTAACCTTTTTGATATCGGTTTCATTCACAAAATACCGTGCAGTTTTTTCTATTTTTATCGTAAATTCATTGAAATTCATCATTTTTAGTCTTTATATTTTAATTTGTATGGTTTAAATTGAAAACTATTGTCCCGCTAAGCTAATGGATAAACTGGGTGACTACGAATCACCTCTTAGAGGTTCGAGTCCTCTGCGGGGCACTAAGTAATATATAATTATAATATTTAAATGTTAATAGAATTAATCACTAAATTCAAAAAATTAATATTTAGTTGAAAATCCAAAAAGCTTTTTTTGAAAATACAATATCAGTGAATTTATTTTAATTTTAAATTCATGATAGTACAATAACCGGAATTATTTAAAGGATTCAAAATATGAATCAGTCATTGAATGGT
Organism: Bacteroidota bacterium; assembly: GCA_036782915.1. Taxonomy (GTDB): domain Bacteria; phylum Bacteroidota; class Ignavibacteria; order Tepidaquicellales; family Tepidaquicellaceae; genus JAEUSI01. The sequence continues at coordinate 3,418 of DAIPYE010000161.1, forward strand.
TATCATTTTAACACCTTTGTATTTTAGTTTTATATCTTCAGACAGAAATTATTTCATGAAATTTAAAATTTAATAAAAACCATGGATGAAAAAAAAATGTATTTAAAACCAAATGTTGTACTTGAACCATTAGTGGACAACTGGTATGCGTGGAGTCATTTGGTTTCTCCGGCAACAGCTGCAATGAATATAGTAGGAAGGCATCACAGGATCATTGAGTCTTATGTGGCTGCGCCTTCTATTCATGCAGAAGCAGTAAAAAACCCAAAAATGAGGGGCGGACCTTTTATGGATTTTCTTGGGCAGAGACTTGATGAAGTTTCAGAACTTTATCAGCATTCTTTAAAAAAGCAGGACAGAATGATTCAGTTCTGTAAAGCAGTAAAAGAGCTCGATAAAATGCTCGCTGAAGAAGCAAAAGGTTACGGACTTGAGGCATTGTATGAAAAAGTGCCTGAAATTCTAAAAGGTTATGTAGAATTATTTTACGACCGTCAAAACAATCCCGGGTTCAGGTTCTTTGAATCGTTGCTTTACAAAAGCGAGTTTTACAATAAAGAATCTCAAAGTATTGGAATGTGGCTGACAGATAATGATGAACGACCATTTGTGCTTAGTACTCCGAGAATGGCAGAGCCGCATGTTATTTATCTTGAAATACCATTTGAATCACCTGTAATTGATGAGCTGGCAAAAATGAAGAGAGTTCCGCAGACACTGGATTATATAAAAGCTAAAGCAGGAATTTCACAGTCACAGGAAGCATTGTTCGAAACTTTTTTTACGGAAACTGCACCAAAGCCATATGAAAAATATACCGGTGATAAAATTCGAATGAGATATTTTGGACATGCATGTATCCTTGTTGAAACAAAAGACATCAGCATACTTGTCGATCCGCTCATAAGTTACTACGGATATTTTTCAGAAGTGGACCGGTTCTCAGATGTTGATCTGCCTGATCATATTGATTATGTGCTGATAACTCACAATCATCAGGATCATATTTTGTTTGAAACTTTATTGCCATTGAGACACAAAATAAAAAACATCATAGTTCCGCGCACTAACAGCGGGAAACTGGAAGATCCAAATTTAAAACTAATGTTTGAATATATTGGATTTAAAAATATTATTGAAATGGATGAAATGGAAACAATTAGTTTCAGTGATGCTGTTCTGACAGCTTGTCCATTCATCGGAGAACATTCAGATCTGAATATATTAACAAAGATCTGTTATCATGTAAAGATCGGAGAATTCAAATTATTATTTCTTGCAGATTCGAGAATTGTAGAGTCAAAATTATATGAACATATTCACAGAGAGACAGGCGATGTTGATGTTATGTTCCTGGGAATGGAATGTGACGGAGCGCCTTTAACATGGCTTTACGGACCATTGATGACAAAAAAACTTGCAAGAGATATGGACGGCAGCAGAAGATTAGCAGGATCTGACTGTGATAAAGGAATGGCGCTTGTTGATATTTTTAATCCGAAGGAAACTTATGTTTATGCAATGGGACAGGAGCCGTGGTGTGAATTTATCAGCAGCATAAAATACACTGACGAATCAAATCCAATTGTGCAGTCAAACAAGTTAGTAAAAATGTGTCAGGAAAAAGGAATTGTAGCAGAAAGATTATTCGGAGAAAAAGAACTGTTATATTCAAAAGAACCCGGAACTGTAGAAATGAGTTTATAACAATTTAAAATCCGTTTTTGAATTTAATAAAAAGCTTATGATGAGTGAAAGTACACAATTCTAATTTCACACATTGATGTAATCACAGATCAGCAACAGAATTAAAAAACCTGTTTTTAAAATTTAAAAAAAATATTTCAAAGTGGTTTCAGGTTTCAGTTTCAAAAAACAAAACGGTTCAAATGTGTGATTCACTAATTTCTATTTAAGTATGCAATAGAAATTTTAAGAAATACAAAATTCTCATATTAAAATACCGAACCCACATAGATTTAATAGTGATGAAGAATAAACAATCCAGCAAGACACTTATCGGGAAAACCGGAAAGGATCTACTGACTTTAGTAGAATCCAAATCAAAGCATTCCGGGAATGTAGATTTTGCAGCGCCTTCCGGCGATACGGAAATTGCTTTATTCAATTTCTGGAATAGTTTATTAGGAAATAAAAACTTTGGTGTTAACGAGGATTTTTTTCAAATCGGCGGAAACAGTTTAAAGGCAATTCAACTTCTTTCAAGGATATATTCGGAATTCTCGGTTCAACTGGAACCGGCAGATGTATTTTTAAAACCTACCATTTCACAATTAGCGGCACTGATCGACAGCCGTAATAAAACAACAGCACTTCCATCCGTCTTAAAGACACATAAGGATTCTGACAAGGTTCCGCTTTCTTTCAGTCAGGAACGGTTATGGTTTACAGATCATGTGGACGGAAGTTTACCTTATCATGTATCAGCAGTATTAAGACTTAAAGGTAATCTAAATATATCTGCACTTGAAAATTCAATTCAGACAGTTGTAAATCGCCACGAAATTCTAAGAACAGTTATTCTGGAGGAAGAAGGTCATGCATATCAGATTGTAAAAGAAAAAAATAAATGGCGGTTAACAGTTGCAGATGATCCATTGCTAAAAGAAAATAATGAATCATTGCAGAGCTATATTCAGCAGTTAATTAATAAGCCGTTTGATTTATCGAATGATGATATGCTCAGGGCAGCTATTATTTCTTTAGACATTAATGAGCATATACTTGTACTGACAATGCATCATATTTCTTCAGATGCATTATCATTATCTATTCTTGTCGGAGAGGTTACGAAATTTTATGAGAAATATGAAAAAGGTTTAAAGGTAGAAATTACCGAACCGGAATTGCAATATTCCGATTATGCGATATGGCAGAGAAAGAATCTGACGGGAGAAACATTTGATAAAAAATTAAATTACTGGAAAGAAAAATTAAATAACACAGAACCACTTCAGCTTCCTTCTGATTTCAACAGACCTGCTGTCAGAAGCACCAAAGGCGCAATAACATATTTCAGCATTGATAAAAAACTGACTGACGGTTTAGAGCATTTAAGCAGAGAGAACGGCAGTACGCTTTTTATGACATTGCAGACAACATTTAAAATTTTACTATACAGATACAGCAGGCAGGAAGATATCTGCGTAGGTACATCAATTGCAAACAGGACAAAACAGGAAGTAGAAGGTCTGATAGGATTTTTTGTGAATACACTTGCATTGCGGAATGAAGTTAAGGGAGACATTTCTTTCACGGAACTTTTGCGGCAGGTGAAAGCCCCGACACTGGAAGCTTTTGAGAATCAGGAAATCCCGTTTGATAAGGTAGTTGATTCAGTTGTCAAAGAAAGAGATCCCGGAATAAGCCCGCTTTTTCAGGTAATGTTAGTTATGCAATTTTTGCCGGACATATCAAAGTTCAGATTAGGCAAAGTGAAAATGTTTAAGGAAAAATTTGATCAGCATTCATCAAAGTTTGATTTCACTTTTTTTATAACTGAAACAGCGAAAGGACTGAGCGGATCAGTGGAATATTCAACTGATCTGTACAAAGAGGAAACTATTAACAGGATGGTTTTGCATTTTACTGAATTGCTGGGATCGATAATTAAAGATCCTGATCAACCGGTGGGTCAGATAAATATGCTTTCGAAGAGTGAAGAGAAGAAATTTTTGGCGGAGCTGAATAAAGTCAGAGTGAGATATCCGGAGAAGAGTGTTGTAGACCTGTTTGAAAAACAGGTCCTTAAGACGCCGG
>DAIPYE010000162.1:0-7144 GCA_036782915.1 Bacteroidota bacterium
GAAATTGACAAAATCACAGCAGCTCTCGGCGGAACAAATGAGATTATTTCTGTACCTGTTCCTTTCGATTGCCTGGATGGTTTTCAGGAAGCTTTCTTCGGACGTCCGGAAATGTTTCTGAAAAAAGATGTCAGACAGTCTCAGTCTGCATGGGGATTTTTGCCCGAAGATCTTGAAGAGAAATATGTTAAAAAACTTTCTGATGATCTCAGTTCAGGGGAATGGGACAGAAAATATGGTCAGTTCAGAACTATGGAAAGTTTTACATGTGCGTTGAGATTGATAATTTCATGTTAACTTCTCAGATTTATTCTTGCCCAAACCAATCCTTCAGTCTCTCCGCAACCTTCTTCCCGGCCGACTTTTCAATTATGTTGTAATTATTTCTCAAAACATCCTTTATATTTTCCACCGAACCGAATTCTGTCAGAAGTTTCTGAGCTGTCTTTTCTCCAATGCCTTCGATCTCCGTCAGCTCAGTTGCGAATGTTCTCTTATCACGAAGACTTCTGTGAAATGTAATTGCAAACCTGTGGGCTTCATCTCTTATTCTCTGCAAAAGTTTCAATCCGCTGGATGTCTTTGGTATATTCTGCGGATCTGATTCTCTGGGAAAGTAAACTTCCTCCAGTCTCTTTGCCAGTCCGATAACGCTCTGATCAGTGATCTGCAGGTCATCCAAAACTTTCACCGCCGATGATAGCTGTCCCTTCCCTCCGTCCACTATCAGCAGATCTGGCTTGGCGCTGAAACTCGGATCTTCATATCCGTTGTTTTCCTTTTCTCCGTTCGAAATTTCATTCTCAATATTCTTCTCTGCAATTTTTCTGAACCGCCTGTAAATTACTTCCCGCATCGAAAGAAAATCATCCGGCTTGCCGGTTTCATTCAGCACGGAATTTATTTTAAACTTTCTGTAATCCGACTTCTTCGGTTTCCCGTCAATAAAAACTACCATCGACGCAACTGTATCCGTTCCCTGTATATGTGAAATATCAAAACATTCAATTCTTTTCGGCAACTTCTTCAACCGCAGATCTCGTTTCAATGAATCAAGTGACGGCGGGATAAATTCACGCTTCAGTTTTGTCAGTATCAGTTCATCCAGCATTAATCTCGCATTCTTTTTCACCATAAAAACTATCTTATACTTATCACCGATCTTCGGAACAGTAAACTCGACCTTTGACTGCTTTCTCTTTTCCAGCCACTCTTTTACTGTGTCTTCGTTTTCTAATTCGTTCAGCATATATATCTGATCCGGAATGAAATCCGTTTTACTGTAATGATTGGTTATCAGATTTTCCAGTATTTCTGAGTCGCTCTTTTCTTCCACATTATTCAGAAAGTAATGCGTCTTGCCGATCACTTTTCCGTCGCGGATCTTTAAAACCATTCCGCAGCTGTCGTTGTCTGATTTTTCAAATGCAAAAATATCACGGTCCACTATTTCATCATCCACCATTTTCTGTCTCGAAGAATAAACTTCTATCGCTTCGATCTTATCCCTCAACTGCGCCGCCTTCTCAAATTCCATCAGCTCGGAATATTTATTCATCTGCTCTGTCATTTCTTTGATCAGTGACTGCGTCTTTCCGTTAAGAAGTTTCGCTACATGATCTATTGTTTCTTTGTAGTGCCCTCTGCTGACAAATCCTTCGCACGGTCCTTCGCATTTGTGAATGTGATAATCGAGGCATATCTTGAATTTTTTATTTTCAATGGTCTCTTCCGTTAAATTCAGATTACAGGAACGGATCATAAATATATCTCTGACTGTTTTAAGCGCAAATCTCATATTCTTCACATCTGTGTACGGTCCGAAATATTTCGAGCCGTCCGAGCGCTTTCTTCTTGTGGGAAAAACTCTTGGGAATTCTTCATTCGTGATGACAATGTACGGATAAGATTTATCATCTTTCAGATTTATGTTGTATCGGGGCTTTAATGTCTTGATAAGATTTTGTTCCAATATAAGAGCTTCAACTTCATTGTCAGTGGAAATAAGTTCGAGATCCGCGATTTTCGATATCATGATTTTCAGTATTCCCGTAACGGGTTTCGACTGAAAATACTGCTTCACTCTGTTTCGTAAGATCTTTGCCTTGCCGACGTAAAGAAGTTTATTGTTAATATCTTTAAACTGATAAACTCCCGGACTTACAGGCAGATTCTCTAACTTTTCTTTTAATGTTGAAGGAAGATTGCTTTCTGAAGTTATTTCAATATTTGTATTGTCATCCTGCATTTATATTAGAGGCTCATTTGAATTTTTATAAATAATACTGATCCGTTTTTCCTTCACAGTTTCAAACACATAAGATGTAATTTTAAAATTATAAGTTAACTCGGGACTCCTCATTTGGAATTCAAATAAGAATTCAGATTTTTTATATATGAATGTTAAATTTATCGTTTGTAAATGCCTCGAGTATTCCGTTCTTTGTGAGTACAAATATTTCATTTCCTGATATTACAGAAGAAATGATCTCTACAGATTCTTTATTCTTATCCGATGAGATGACAAATCCCTCGGCTTCCTGAAATCTGTTAAGATTACAAAATACAATTTTATTTTTCTGCGATACTACAATAATATTTCTGCTGATGCATTCGATCTTGTTTTCATATTCATCTTCATACATATACACAGGCAGTCCGCTGATCTTGTAAAATCTCCAACCGTCCGGTGTTCCGGTAAATAAATTGTCGTCGAATCCTCCGGTTGAATTCATATAATTACTTTTTATCCCCGTAAACTTAAATGTGTGATCCCTGCCCGGCAGATCAGAATAATAAATTTCATAATTTCGTGAAGTAATGAAAAGTTTGTAATTCAGATAAAATATGAAAGAACTTTCATCTGTCCCTGCTTCATTTTTCATATTAAGAGAATGCACCGATCCTGACATTCTGTCAAGATCATACTCAAGCAAATTCGAATCAAACAGAACATAAACGCAGTTGTTTGCGATGCATATTTTATCGATTACAAATTTATCCGCTTTGAATAAAAACTCCCGAACAGCATTGTTTTCATTCAGATCAATTATCTTCAGCGCAGCCTGTTTACTATGATAATTATATTCAAGCAGCACCAGTCTGTCACCAATCCTGTTCAAACTTCCCCAGATATATGAATCTTCATTGCAACGGTAAATTTCTTTTTTTGAAAGATCTTCATCATTGATTTCAGTGATCCTTGTTAATGAGTTAACGAAGATCCTGTTCTCATACACTAATCCTGTTTTTTCAAATGATTCATTTTCAAAGAACAAATTCCCTTTTAACATTCCGCTGAAACGGTCTATAAAATACACATATCCGTTTCGGGATGATAAAATAATATTTCTGTTATTCTCCAGTATTGTATTGAAAAATTCATCGCTGAGATTAAGGCTGAATTTTTTCCTGAAACTGTTCTCAATTCCTTCCGGAAATTTAATTTCACTTTGATAGAAACCGCTTAAATGCTGATTACCTCTGAAACATGAATTCACTTTCGAATTCTTTATTTTTTCTTCACTAGTTTCTACAATAGTTTCTTCCGGCTTTGTAATATTTTGAATTTCAATTTCTTTGACTTCTTCTTCCTTTGTTTCCGGTATATCGTAAGCTGTTTTATCTGCATCAGTTTCTTCCGATTCGTCAAAACTGATCACAATTTTCTCTTCATCTTTTTTCTTTTTTTCTTCGTCGTCAAACTCTATTATAATTCTTTCGCTCAATTTATATTATGTTATTTATTTTTAATTGAAAATCTCCGCCGCGAGCAGCAGGGTATCTTAATCTATTATTTTGAGACTTTTGAAAAAACTTTTACACTTTGTCATCCCCGAAATCTTTTGTCGGGGATCCATTCATACTTTTTTAGCCGATTAGATGACCCAGAGGGTAACTCGCCAAAAGCTTGCCGTAATGACTACTCAGTGTTTTTCAGAATTTTTTAATTTATTTTTCTTTCGCCGCAAGCGGCAGGGAATTAAACCTTAAGCGATTAAAATTCTCCCGTTAATTACTCCGGCTGTTCCTCTGCTTGCTCTTTCAAGTCTGTCGTTAATGGCTATTCCTAAATCCGCATCTTTTACTTTCTCACCTATAATCATATCAAAACCCTCTTCGTCAAGTCGTCTCATTTCGGAAAACAAATTCAAAGCTACTTCCTTTAGATCTTTATATTTTGAAAGATCAAGAATTCCTGTTTTCGGATTATTCAGATCCCTGATCTTTTTTAAATTATTTGAAATATAAAATGGTGTTGTCGGAGTATAATGACTTTTTAACAATCCCGGTGAAATAATTTTATCACCTGTTCCCGGCAGGATCTTTCCGATAACTTTTTCAATTTCTTCCTTAGTAACAAATCCGTGCCTGAGAATACGGATTTCATTGTTTAAAAAACTTATTACTGTAGATTCAATTCCCACTTCGCATTTACCGCCGTCAAGAATGTAATTTATTTTTCCGTTTAATTCTTTCAAAACATCGGCAGCATTTGTCGGAGAGATCATTCCGGATCTGTTTGCGGACGGTGCAGCTATCGGAACTTCTGATGATCTTAATACTTCTCGGAAAATTTTATGTGCCGGAATTCTCAATCCCACACTGTCATTTCCGGATGTTACAATGTCGGGAATAATTTTTTTCTTTTTGACAATATAAGTAATCGGTCCCGGAGAAAATTTTTCCGCTAATTTATATACTTCATCCGTTATATCTTCCCCGTAATTTTTCAATTCATCCTGATCAAAAATATGAACGATCATCGGATTAAATACCGGTCTTTCTTTTGCATCATAGATCTTTAAAACTGCATCTTCATTCAAAGCATTCGCGCCAAGCCCGTATACTGTTTCGGTCGGAAGAGCAACAATATTCCCTTCCGAAATTTCCCTTACAGCAAGATCCGTATCTGTTATGATTTTTGTAATAATTTTTATAATCGTTTAATTCACGAATTTTAATAAAGGGTTGCTCTGATAATTATTCAATTAAATTCGTGTTAATTCGTGCAATTAGTGGCTATTCTTTTGATCTTCTTTTCAATACAGTCAACTTAATTTAAGTAATCTATATGTCCAGGGTTTTTCGCATAAACAATTTCCTCTAATTTCCTGATTCTTTTTCTCATACTTAAACTTCTTTCCGATAAATGAAAAATAATTGCAAATGATAAAATTATCAGTGAAATAAAAAAGAAACCGATCCTGTATGCAAAATCGAACATATTTATCAGCGGAGCATAAAATGATTTTTCAAGCATCTGTGATTTTTCTTTCTGATATTTGCTCTCGTCGATCTTATCTGTTGAGAAAAAGCTTTTGATCTTTTCGATCTGAAGTTCGATCTGTTTTGATTTATAAACAAGTTCGTCTATTTTATCATCTACAGATTCTATATAACTTTTTTTGAATCCTGTAGATTCTATAGTTCTTTCCGAGATCTTGTCAAAGACGGGTTTTGTTAGGTTTGACCCAAGAAGCGCAAATAAAAAAATTGCCCCGCTCAGCAAATACAGCAATATGTATGTAATTTTCATTTATCAAAATACCTTTTCTATGAAAAAAATAATATGTGATTTGAAATGATTTTTAATATTTGAATCAGTGCTGTCCAAAATAATTTTCTACTTTCAGATTTGTTTGTTTTGATATTCAAGAACGAAACATATTAACAAGAATAAAAAGTGACCTTCAATTATTTAATTAACACAAAGTTCACAAAGAATGCTCAAAGAACGCAAAGGAAATTACATAAATGTTATATATCAATAAAAAATAAAATCTCAGCGAACTTTGCGGAAACTTTGCGTTCTCTGCGTTAAGAAATAAATTTTTAATTTCAAACGTTTTGGGCGGATGTGATTAAAATATAGTGTATTCAAAACTTTTTAAAACCGGAAATAAAATTTAAAGCCATTTCACATCTCACCTCAAAAATTCCACTTCAATAAAAATCACGTTTGCATATATTGATTCAATATTTCTTCAATTTTTATTCAATATTTCTTCAATTTTATTCAATATAGATTCAATTAGAAAATGTCAAAAATAAAAACTAAATATGTCTGTCAGAACTGCGGATACTCTTCCGTAAGATGGAGCGGGAAATGTCCCGAATGCGATAAATGGAATTCAATGGTCGAAGAAATTATCAGTTCGGATAAAAGAAATTCCGGCGGAAAAAATGGTTCGATTAAAGTAAATGATGACAGTTACCGGCTAATTTCTGAGATCGAATCAACAAATGAATCACGGACGCAGACTCATATTTCGGAATTAGACAGAGTTCTCGGCGGGGGAATTGTCCCGGGTTCGGTAATTCTCATTGGCGGTGATCCGGGAATCGGTAAATCAACCCTGATGCTTCAGCTTGCGGAAAAGATCAAAGATAAAAAAATTCTTTATGTCAGCGGTGAAGAATCTGCAAGCCAGATAAAACTCCGCGCTGACAGATTAAATTATGATCTTGGAAATTTTTATATTTTATCCGAAACCAATCTTGAAATAATACAGGCAGTCATTGAAAAAGAAAGTCCGGATATTGTCATAGTAGATTCCATTCAAACAGTTTCCCGCCCTGAGATCGAAAGCGCTCCCGGAACTGTATCCCAACTGAGAGAATCCACTGCCTTGCTTATGTTCATTGCAAAGAAAAATAATATAGCTGTTTTTGTTGTCGGACATATTACAAAGGACGGTGTTATCGCCGGTCCGAAAATTCTGGAACACATGGTAGATGTTGTTTTACAGTTCGAAGGCGAAAGAACTCATTCATACAGAATACTCCGCGGAATAAAGAACCGTTTCGGCTCGACAAATGAGATCGGAATTTTCGAAATGACGGATCTCGGACTGAAAGAAGTTCTTAATCCGAGCGAAGTTTTTTTATCGCAGAGAAATTACGGCGCATCCGGCTGTGTGATATCTTCTTCACTCGAAGGCACAAGACCGATTCTGATAGAGGTTCAGGCGCTTGTCACTTCCACCAGTTACGGTTTTCCGCAAAGAACTTCCATGGGTTTTGATTACAAAAAACTGAATATTATAATCGCTGTCATTGAGAAAAAATTAGGTTTATTCATGAATAAGTCTGACATTTTCATTAACATTGCCGGGGGAATAAAAATAGACGAACCCGCCAT
>DAIPYE010000163.1:0-7103 GCA_036782915.1 Bacteroidota bacterium
GTGTCATCAAGATCCTGCAGTTTCCATACGCCGATAACTTTTTCCGGCACTTTATGGAAAATACAATACACTGTATTACTTTTACTGGTTGAAATTTTTTCAAACCAGTTAAGCTGCTGGATCTCGGTAATTATTCTCGGATCCCTTAGCATAAATAAAACAGATTCGTCATTGTGCTCATTTCTTATCAGTTCTATATCAGATCTTTCTACTGCTCTGAATCCTATGTCTTTAAATCTTACCATAGTATATTATAATTTATGTATAATTTGTACACTTAAAATATGGAAATATTAAAAAGCAAAAAAGTTATAAAATAGACTGTAGGCGGTCAGGATTATTTAAAAATAAGAAGTTTAAACTCGGTTAAGGCGGATTTCAGGGAAAAAAGTTCAGAGAACCTGAATCCTTTTTCACCGGAGATCTTCTTTAGAAAATAAGCGCTGATTATTATAGATCCAGCCGCAACAAACGGCAGAACATATCCTGCTCCGGTTAAACCAAAGCTTTTGATAAAGATAAGTGAAAATAAAACTGAGAAAACTGCTGAGAACACAGAAGTGATAAGAAGATAATTGTATTTATTGTAAGCAAGTATTATCAATCCAAGGAACATTAAAATCGGCCATATAAATATTGTAACTGAAAAACTTTTTAATATTGAAATTGATTCGAAAAACGTCTCACCGAATAATATTAAAATAATCTTATCTGCAAAAATATATGTCAGTGTGCTTAAAACAATTCCGGTCAAAAGATAAATGTAAAACACAAAACTGATTTTATTTAATTTGATCTTGTCATTGTTCTTAATGTTCATCAGTAGAACCGGCATAAAGGTATAACTCAGTCCCTGCACAACTGTAAGCAATACCACATAAATTTTATATGATGCATTGTACAGTCCTACAGATTCCTGATTTAAAAAAAATCCTAAACATAATATTATGAAAGAAACCGTCAGGGCTTCAGCTTTGGAAGCTATGCCGAGTTTGTAAGCATCTTTAAGTGTCTTCAAATTCCGTTTTAAGTTGAGATCAATTTCGATCTTATTTTTCCTTAAATAAGGAATGAACAGAAACATTGCTGTAATAAATGTTTGCAATACAGTCAGGATGATCAGCGTAAAGACTGTCGGATATTTTGTGAAAACAAAAAAGATCAATAATGTATAAACTACCTGACCGGCAAGTTCCGATACAGAATTATAATATAGTTTATTTGAAGCGAGGTAATAATATTTTATCGAGAATATCTGTGAGATGAATGTTGCGGAGAAAATTATAAGTAAAATATATTTCTCAGTTTCAAGAAAAAAAAAAGCTACGATGCATAGTATCAGAAATGAGATAAATGCAGTGAGCAACTGTAAAGAAATAATATTCCCGACCACTTTTTTATTGCCGGAATTATCGCACAGTTTATTTGTGCCGTAACTCAGGTAACCAAAATCTATAAAAAATCCGAAATAAGAAAGTATAACAAATAAATATGAGAACTGACCGTAGCCCTCAGGTCCCAAAGCCCTGGTTATAAGAGGTAAAGTGACAAATCCTATTAATCTTGAAATTGAATCTACGCCTAATTTTGAGGCGAAGTTAATTATTAATTTCAATTTTTCCCTAAGGTTTTTTTACGCCAGTTGCTTGCTTCAATAATACTGTCACAGTCACCGATATCAAACCAGTAACCTTTTTGAAAAAGAATTTCTATATGACCTTTTTCAAAAATATTTATACCGGAAATATTATGAGGTTTGTTTTCAATTATATAAGGTGCAATTACTCCGTAATCAGTAGGTGGATCAGAATGCTTATAGTAATATTTTTTTGTTTCAATATCATAGCATCCCATTTGAGAAAGTTTATTTCTGTCTTCAATTTCCCTGACAGAAAAAAGAAACTCAGCTGTCTTTTTTTCAAATTCCTTTATCAGATTATCGATCTTAACTTCACAAATATTATCAGAAGGAACAAGCACACCATGCTTTTTTGATCTCATGTATTTTTTCACAAAATCCCAACCGGATATCATATCGGTTACACGGGAATCTTCCTGAACAATCGTTCTGTGACCCGTCTTTCTTAACTTTGCATCATTATCCTCATTTGTAAGAATTACAATCTCATCGACTTTCTTCGAATTCTCGAGCAGTTCCAGTCCGAATTTGAAAACCGGTTTGTCGTAGATCGGTATAAATGATTTTGATATATACTCGGTTATTTCCCCGAGACGTGTTCCTTTTCCTCCGCAGAAAAGTACACCTAAAAATTTTTCCATAATATTTCAGTTCCTTTTTTACTTAGTTTAACATCAAGCGCAATAAAATTGGGATAAAGTTCGTATTTAATTTTTTCTTTCATCTTAGCATCACTGGCTATTGCAAGCAGAAATCCTCCGCCGCCTGCTCCGAGTACTTTACCTCCGATGACACCTTTCTTTCTCAATGCTTCGTATAGCTGATCTATGAAAGGATTTGTTGCAGATCCGTTAGTTGATTTTTTTAATTTCCAGCTTTCATGAAGAAGTTTACCGGTATCATTTAATCTGAAATTTTTTGATTCGAGTAAATTCAATAATTCATAAGAAAGTGTACGCAGCTCCAGAAAATATTTCAGTTTATCATTATTGAGAATATTCAATCCGAGATTTTCCTGAATGATTTTGTTTTCCCTTGCCATATTTGTGAACACAAGAAACATTCTACCTTCAAGCTGCTTAAGATTTTCATCAGAAATATTAACTTTCCTGACGCTGATCTTATTTTTAGAAAATGTAATTGAATTGAGTCCGCCGAAAACAGTTGCATACTGATCCTGTCTTCCGCCTACAGTTCCGGCTTCTGCTTCAAGTTTATATGTTAATTCGGAATGCTCATTTTTATTTTTGATTTTTTTATCCCTTAAACAACTGCATCCCATTATCAGTCCGCTCATCATAGCCGAAGACGCGCCAAGTCCACTTCCTGTTGTCATCACATCAGATGTAAGAATTACTTCCGCTCCTTTGAAAATTCCGTAATGCTCAAGCGCGGTTCTGGAATAAGGATGCTTAATTCTGCTGGTAATTGACTCTGTCTCAATCTCCGCATGATGCACTCTTACATTTGAATCAAACATATCTTTAATTGAAACATAATTGTAAAGATCTATTGTCGAAGAAACAACATGACCTGACTCACCGCCCGAATAGAAAGATTCAAGGTCAGTTCCGCCGCCGGCAAAACTTATTCTCAAAGGAGATCTTAAATATATATGTTTCTTGTCATACAGCACTAAATTTTCCCCTCCAGTAAATACTTAATGTATTTTATTGTACCTTCTTCAATATTCACTTTCGGCTCAAATCCCAGATCAGTTTTAATTTTCTCAATTGAAGCGCATCTTCTTTTTACAAGATGAGGATCAGATTCTACATGCTTTACTCTGGCTTTCTTTCCTAGATGCTTTTCAATTAACTCCAGTACCTGCTTAAGACTTGTCTCAACTCCCGTACCGACATTATAAAATTCATTTTTAACTTTATCATTAAACATTGCAAGTATATTCGCTCTTGCAGCATCGGAAGAATGAACAAGATCCATTGTCTGCTCACCGTCACCGTACATTATAATTTCATCTCCTTCATTAATTGCATGAATCCATTTCTGAAATACCTGTGTGTAAAATGCGCCGAGTCCCTGACGCTCACTGTAAATATTAAAATATCTGAATCCTACAAAAGGAACATTATGTGAATATGCCCATGAATTCATCAATGCTTCTTTGGCGATCTTTGTTGCTCCGTATAAAGTGTGATTATCAAAAGGATGATCTTCCGTAACAGGAACAAATCTTGGATTCCCGTAAACTGAAGCTGAAGATCCGTAGGTAAGTTTTTTTATGCCAAACTCATAACATGCCTGAATAATATTAAATGTTCCCTTTATATTTGTATCAATGGATTTTTCAGGAAATTTATCGGAATCCATTATCATCAGAGAAGCCTGATGAGAAACATAATCCGGTTTATGTTTCTCAAAAACATATCTGACCATTTCAGAACTGCCTATGTCTATGGTCTCGAGATCAATTCTCTTTTCAGATAAATAGTGTGAAATGTTTCTGTATTTACCATTGTAAAAATTATCAGCAACCACTACTTCATGCCCCAGTTCCAGACACTGATCTACTATGAATGATCCGATATTTCCCGCACCGCCTGTTATTAAAACTTTTGACAAATTTAAAATTTAATTTTAAACTAAAATGGTTTTATGCGCAAGTCTGTTCTCGTAAACAAATTTTAAAGCTTCTGTAACATATTCCAGATCTTTTTTTGAATATTTTGTGCAGAGCGGGATCGTAAGAATTCTGTTCATCAACCATTCAGAATCCGGCAAAGTTACATCAGGATATTTTTCTTTATAAAAAATATTTTTATGAACGGGATAAAAATGTAAGTTGGTCCCGATATTTAATTTTCTTAATTCAGCCATGAAATTATCCCTGTCAATATCTTCGTCCATTAATTTAATAACATACACATGATTTCCCCATTTACCTTTTTCAGTTTTAAAAACAGGTCTTTCCAGCCAGTCAATATCTTTCAGTAATTCGTTATAACATTCGATCAGAAAATTTCTTTTGCTGAGAAGATCATCTTTTCTTTTCAACTGAGCCAGACCAAGTCCTGCCTGCATATCTGTAAGATTAAATTTATATCCGGGCACAATACTCTGAACATGAGGGCTTGCGTTTTCCGCTGAATATCTTTTCCATGAATCTTTCGGAAGTCCGTGATAAGACCATACTCTGCAAAGCTCTGCAAGTTCGTCATCATTTGTAGTGATCATTCCTCCGTCACCGGTGGTAATATTTTTTGTTGCATAAAAACTGAAGGTTGACATTTTTCCGAACTGGCCGATCATTTTATTTTCATATGAAGAAAAAACTGCATGCGCAGCATCATAAATAATCGGGATCCCTGTCTTATCTGAAATTTCAGTAAACCTGTCTATATCTGCAGGCAAACCTGAATGGTGAACTGGAATTATCGCTTTTATTTTATTTCCGTATAATTTAATAAATGTTTCAACATCTTCGGTTTTTATATTCAGGGAATCACGATGTACATCACAAAAGAGGGGAGTGGCTTCTAATTGCTCGACTATATTCGCTGTTGACTGCCATGTAATAGTCGGAACAATAACATAATCACCTTTACCAATTCCAAGAACTTTAGCAGCAATAAATAAAGCTGTTGTACATGAACTGAGAGCAATGGCATTTTTTACCTGATGATATTCAGCAAACTGTCTTTCAAATTCCTTCACTTTTGGACCGGTGCTTATCCAGCCTGAATCAAGCGCTTCGAGTACTTCTTTTCTTTCAAGTTCGCTTATATCCGGAATTGCCAGTGATAAAAATTTTTTTCTAACTTCCAAAATAATTTTATACTAATGTTTTTTAAGACCTGATGAATTCGAAATTATTTTTAAATCGAATGAATATAAAATTTGTATCATCCTGAAATTTAAAATTAATAATCAAACTTCAGGAGACTATTTATAAATATTTTGTGCTGCTGTCTTTTTTAGAAAGTACCGGATTTTTAACTGGCCAGAAAATATTTAATTTCGGATCATCCCATTTTACACCGATCTCATTTTCAGGGTCATAATACTCTGACATTTTATAATGGAAAATGCAATGGTCACTCAAAACAAGATGTCCGTTTCCGTAACCGGGAGGAACAAGTATCTGATGCCTGTTATCACTTGTCAGTATAAATGCCTGCCACTTTAAATACTGATCTGAATCTTTTCTCATATCAGTCACAACAAAATAAATTTTACCGTACATGCAGTGTATCAGTTTCCATGTCTTGTCATCGTAATGAATTCCTCTGATCACATCTTTTACGGATGTCGATACATCATCCCTTACAAATTCGATTTTGATATTATTCTTTTCATAATCTTCCTTATTAAATGTTTCCACATACAAACCTCTGTGATCTTCATGCAAAACCGGTTTTATCATTATTACGTCTTTTAGCTCAGTCTTTTCTACAGTTATTCCCATAAAGTTTAATATCCTTTTTTCTGAACCATTTCACAGTCAGCTTTAACCATGATCTTTACAAGTTCTTCAAAAGTCACGTTTGCTTTCCATCCTAATTTTTCTCTGGCTTTTGAAGGATCTCCGATCAGCAGATCCACTTCAGTCGGTCTGAAATAATTTTTGTCAATCTCAATTATAGTTTTTCCTGTTGCGCTGTCCTTTCCAACTTCATTTTCATTTTTACCTTTCCATTCGATATTTATTCCGATCTCTTTAAATGCCAGCTCAATGAATTCTCTCACTGTATGTGTTTCACCGGTCGCAATTACAAAATCTTCCGGTGTTTTGTGCTGAAGCATCTTCCACATCGCCTCACAATATTCCGGAGCATATCCCCAGTCTCTCTTAGCATCAATGTTTCCCATTGATAATGTTTCCTGTATTCCGTTTTTTATTCTTCCGATAGCCCGCGTTATCTTTCTTGTAACAAATGTCTCTCCTCTTCTCGGAGATTCATGGTTGAATAGAATTCCGTTGCAGGCAAATATATCATACGCTTCTCTGTAATTTACTACTATCCAGTATCCGTAAATTTTCGCAACTCCATAAGGACTTCTCGGATAAAATGGTGTCTTTTCTGATTGTGGAACTTCCTGCACCTTACCGTACAACTCGCTGGTTGATGCCTGATAAAATTTTACTTTTCTCAAACCTGTTTCTCTGATCGCATCAAGAAATCTCAATGTTCCGAGCGCATCTACCTGTGCAGTATAATCAGGAACTTCAAATGAAACTTTTACGTGACTCTGTGCTGCTAAATTATAAATCTCATCCGGCTCAATCTTCTCCAGAAGTCTGTTGAGACTGCTGGTATCGACAAGATCTCCAAAGTGCAGAAACAATTTGCTGTTAAGAATTTTTTCATTTGAATACAGATGATCTATCCTTTTTGTATTAAATGAACTGCTTCTTCTTACGATCCCGTGAACTTCATAACCCTTTTCCAAAAGTAATTCTGTTAAATAACTTCCATCCTGTCCTGTAATTCCTGATATTAAG
>DAIPYE010000164.1:0-7052 GCA_036782915.1 Bacteroidota bacterium
GATGTTGAATCTGTATCCATTAGAGCTATCTCCTCCTCTACTAATTTTCTCAAGGAATCAAGCTCTCTTGTCAAATCCGAAGATACTAAAGAAGTGTCTTCCTTTTGCTCTTCTTCCTTGTCTCTGTCAGGACGTGATACGACGGGAGGACGTATAATCTTTCTCGGAGTGATTTCTCTTTCGGGAGTTTTTAATTCTTCCGGAGGCGTTTCCTCCACCGGCGGTTTATTCGGATCTTCAACATTTTCAAGTTTGATCTTCGGATCAGGAAGGTCCTGAATAATGAACAGACGGGACTGTTCTTCAGGAGCGACATCTTTTGATTTTTTACTAATGTTAAAAAAAATGATTCCCGCAGCAAGCAGATGAATAATTACCGCAACTGTAATTCCGATGGCAGTATTTTTCTGAATTAATTTTCTCAGCGCATCAAACGGATTCTTGTATCCTCCATCAGTATCGTATATTTCATACATTTCATTAGATTCGTCAAAAACAGGATATGTCGGCGGCTGGATAAGATCCACTACTTCAGGATTAGGAATTAATCTGAAATTCCCGTCACCGTCCGGAAGTATGATCTCTTTTTCATTTAAATCTATCTCAATCGTAATTTCAACGATCTGGATTTCCTCATCCGAAACCGGATTCAGATGAATTTTATTGGTCTGTGATTCCGCATTTGTTCTTTTATCCCGTGAAACAGAATCAATCTTCACACCTTTGGGAGTTTCTATTCTGATCTTTAATAAATTTTCGTTTATTAAATTGATCTGATAATTACTTTTCGAATTGATCTCATTCCCGGATTCAGTTTGATCTTCTGATCTTACAATTGTATTCTCATTTTCAGCATAATTTTCATCAGTAACATCTTCATCTATTGAGATCATTACACTTATTTCCTGAATGCCTCGGTCAAATTTCGGGTAAAGGTAAATTTCATTATTCTGTTTTTCTGCAGTTGTGTCTTTGACTTTTACAACAGAATTGATCTTTACTCCTGATTTGGTTGAAACGTCAACTTTAAGCAGATTTTGATTTATCAGACTTATCTGATAATTACTTCCGGTATCTTTAATTCGGGGCTTTATTGGAGTTGTAACTTTTTCTTCTGCTAAAGGTTCTTCTTCAGTTTTATCGGCTGGCTTTTCAGACTCTTCGGTCTCTTTATTTTGAATATTCTGAGAATCGTTTAAATCTTCTTTTTCAGGGATTATTTCCTCTTTTTTAAATTGATTTTCAGGGTTTTCATCCCCTTTATCTTCAATATTATGAATTTTTTTACTTTCCTCTCCATCAGGCGGAAGCATATTCTCCGGACTTATTGTGTTATCTGACATTTTAAATTTTCAAATTTAATTTAGAAAACTTATACATAACAATAAATTCAATTAACTGTCAAAATAAGTATTCAATTTCACTTCTGTTCAAAATAAAGGAAAAACTTGCCACGAATTTCACTAATAATCACGAATTTAAAAAAACTGTGCAAATTATTAAATAAAATTATCATAAATTAGTGTTCTGAATTTTAAAAATTATTACATTCTGAATTTTACAGAACACGATTTGATCTATTCACTAAATGTTAACAAAATCAAAAAATAGTGATAAAATGTTTTAATTCGTGATCATTTGTGAAATTCGTGGCAATCTTTTTTATATGTTCGATCGAATGTGTTTTGAAAAAAATGTATTTAATCCATTCATCGGTAAAATCCTTAACCCTGTATCCCGGTTCATATCAATCAAAAAAACGCTTTGATCTCAGCCCTTCCCGTATTTATAACTTTTCTGTTCTCTTCAACTCTGCCGTCATAGTTCAGCGTCGCCTGTATATTATTGCTGATACTGTAATCCAGAAATCCCCTCCAGAAAAATGTCTTTCCTGCTGTCTTTCCGTTTGTAAGTTCGTACGGGAAACTAACATTTAAATTGCTTAATATTACTTCATCACGCTGCAGTTCAAATCTGACTCTTCCCTGCTGTGTAAAGGAATATGTAAATCTGAAGGTCTGTTGATTTATGTCCGCTGAAGTCGGGATTGCAGTGTAAGTGTCATTCGCCTTACTGAATATCAGCTGGAATCCGCTTTCGATATCCTGTATAGGTCTGTAAGAAAAATCCGCCGTCAGTCCGTTGAATAATATGTTTCTGTTTCTAACTGAATTTTCCGTAGCTGAATTCCTGTCTGTCCTGTTCTGAAATTCAAAAAATGTTGTAAGATCCTTTGTCAGTCCGAGTTTGAGTTTGACAAATTTCTGTATTGAAAAAAATCTTTCGTTCCCGCTGACAAACTGATTGAATATTTCCTGTTCTATATATCTTAATTTTAATGAATACAATGGATTGAATTCAAAAAAATCTATGTCCTGCTGGAAAAGCTGTGACCCGAATAATGTATTCGAATCGTTTTGAAATGTACTGAAATTCAGGAAATAAATGTTGTTTGTATTCTGATCCTTACTGGTTTCTTCCGCTCTTAAATATGTTTCAGCAGTTGTATTTCTCATTAACTCGGGAAGGAATCCATTGCCCGAAACAAGAAAATATCTGGAAGGTCTAAGTATAAATCTTACCGATGTATTAAGTCCGGTCACGGGAAATAATGATGTGCTTTCACGGAATATTCTGATATACGTTCCGTCATTGTATGTGGTAAGCTGAAATTCATTTTCATCCTGCAAACCGTTTCCGTTCAGATCTCCCAGATAAATGTAATTTCCCTCTCCCGCTCTTACCGGAATAAACACTTTCTCTTTTTTCGATTGTCTCTCACTTGTAATATTGTAATAAAGATCTGTCTGCAATGCGCTGCTGAGCGGATCTACCCGTGTCTGAAAATTTACAAGCAAAGTTTTATTGTCCTGATTGGTTTCCGAGACAAATTCTTCCGAAAATTTTTTATCTCTTAATGTAAGATCGAAAGTAGTGGAAAGCCATGAAATCCCGCTGTAAGAAATTCCGTATATCTGTGTAAATGATTTGCTCTCATTTACCATCTCTCCTCCAACCGGCGAGTTATCGTTTCTGTATCCAAGTCCCCCGAATAAATTCAGATAATTAAAATTATTCAAAACCACTCTCGGCAAAATTTCATAATATGAAAAACTTCCCGTCAGAAGTGAATCGTTACCGGATACATTAAATTTATTCTGTCTGTTTTCCTGTGTGAATCCCAGCTTTATTTCCAGATTTGTATTGTCAATTTCAACATCCCCAAAAAACTTTCTAAACCCTGCATTTGCAAATTGTCTCAGCCACCTGCTTTTTGCATTTATCAGGGAATTGTCTGTATTTATAATATCTATCAGATACTGAACTTCAGGAAATCCGTTTGTATTTTTTTTCAGATTAATTTCCGCAGAAGTTTTTAACGCATTGAAATAATCCGCTCTTTTCAGTTGTCCGAAAAGCGCATTTACAGTTACAAATTCAGAGGGGGAAACGCTTAAATTTGCCTCCCGCAATTCTTCTGTCTGCTTGCTCGTATCCTGAATATCATACTGCCGGTAAAATTCTACAGGGTTATATCTTTCGAGTGGAATGAATACTTTATTTGAAATCTTTTCCCTGATGTTGAAATTTAATGATCTCAGTTTTAATCCGAAAAGTTTGAAATTATTTTTATTAATTCCGATTGTTCCCAGAAATGCCCCGCCGTTATTATTCTGATCGTCTATCGTTGAAAATTTATTTGCATCAAGAAATGAAACTGCTGATTCTATATTAAATGTAAATTCTCTTTTAGGTGAAGATTCATAATTAATATTTATATCCGCTACCTGATGCGAGCCGGGAGCCGGAATAAAAATTACTGTGTCATAAATTCCTAATCCGGGTCCGGCGAAATTATACTGAAACGAACTTTGCTGCACATAACTTCCAGTTCCCTGTCCTACAAAAGAAAATACAACCTGATAAACTGCGTTTGAATCTCCCGGTAAATATTTGTAATAATTTATCTGCTGATTGTTAAATAACGTGTCTGCTTTTACATAAAGACCGAGACCGATCCCGGCAGAATCTTTTCCCACATAGATCACTCCGGATTTTACTGCTTTGTTTTTGTTATCTCCTGCGTTGGCAAGGATCTCCTTGTCCTCTTCAGATAATGTAAAATCAATTGTTTTGTCCTCATTGTCATTCAGTCCGACAAATGAAACTCCAAGTGTCATTTTATTATTGAAAAGTCTCAGCTGATTTGCCCCGGAAAAAATTGTGCTTGAATATTTTTTATCTGAATATTCAAAATCAACAATAAGTCTTGAGTTGCTTGTAATTAAAATTCTGTTTGTAAATGTAATTGCTCCCACTCCGTAATCAATAGTGTAATCCGCCTGCTCACCTCTTGTCAGCGGAACACCGTCAAGATATACTGTCTCGGTACCGGATAATACCAGTATATTAATTTCGTTATCCCTTCCGATAAGATAATACGGTCCCTGAATATTATCCTGTCCGTTAAATGCGTTCGTATTGAATTTACCCGATTGCACGGCTCCGCTGAGAAAAACATTCCCGATCCCGTAATCACTGAATGCTTTCGCTCCCTGTATCTTTCTTTTGAATGTCAGAAACTCCGCCCTGCTGAAATCCACATTTATATCTCCGATCGTTCCGATAAAGTTTTTGTTTTTTAATTCTATAAAAACTTTATCCAGCTCCTGAAGCTTTTCTGTGTTGCCTTCCGGCTGGATCGGTGAGTTCTCATCCGTCAGCGCCGCATTGATCTCAAAGTCACTGGAAAGTTTTCCGTTAAGCTGAAGTCTGAATCCGGAATTCAGAACCAGATCCTGATTTGATCCGACAGTTACTCCTCTGAATAAACTTCCTGATTTTTCAAGATCCGTTCCTTCGAATATGCTGCCGATGAAATCTTTTTTCTGTGTTGCTATCTGAACTGTATCGCCGGTAACTGTATCTTTCTCGAGTACTATGTTAAAATTCGAATATTCATCCTGTAGAATATAAGGAAAGACATCGTAATCTATTTTAAGATTATATATCTGAAAAGTGTCAAGTTCGTATTTTTTAAACAGATCTTTGTTTATTGTTAGTATGCCGTTGCGGTAATCGAGATTGTAATCATTAAGTGGAGATAAAACTTTATTCTGAAGAGTGAGAATATCTGAATACTGGATCAGAAATTTATCATTAAGATTTACCAATGTATCGCCGTTTCCGATCTTTGCAATAAATGTTTTATAATTAGAACTTTCCTGCTGGGAAAATGCTGAATTTGTCAGAATTAAAAAGAAGAGGAAAAATATAAAATTTCTGATTATCATTAAAATATAAAACTGTTTTAAATAAACGGATACAGAGCCTTCTGTCTCAATCTAAATCTGCACCGCTTTTTAAAAATATAATATTAACTTTTATTTTGTAAATATATAATCAAAAAATTTATTTTATTGATTTGGTATTAATTCCGAATTGACCGGCTGATTGATAAATATGGTATAGCGTTGTTTTCTGAAACCGAATATCTGTTTAATAAATCCCTGTTTCTTCCGTGCCGCTGTCATTTGTTTGCGAACTCTTGTCTGTTTTTCTGATCATTAAACTGACTGATTTTGTTCTGATACCGTCTTCTTCATATTCTATGTCAATTGGAATTTCATCCACAAGTTTTACTTTCATTCCGGGCGAATTTGTATTTTTAGAATAAATAAAACTCAGGTCGCCGAACAATGATTTTTTTATGTTTCCAAGATCTCCGGAATCATTATGTGAAACGGAATATGACGATACACCTCCCAGACAAATATCCTGCTCTTCCCTGTTGTCGAGAATAAGCGTAAAGCATTTTTTCTTCAGCAATAAAAATATTGCTGCAAGTATTATGAGAACTAAAAGTGCTATCATTCCGATAAGAACGAATAATCTCCACGGTCCGTATTTCATTCTGATCTCAAGAGGAATTTTTGTGACAATTTTTTTATCCTTTAATACCGGATGAAAAATTTCCGGAACAGACTGCAGAGCAAACAATTCACGGAAGCTGTTAACATAACCCTGATCCAGCAAAATATCAACTTCACTTACATCAAGCACCAGATCTCCGCCAATAGTAAAATCCTCCTTGAATATTGTATTGAATGAAAACTTTGGTGTGATCTCAGGTAAGTTGAATATCACGGAAAATCCCGTGACTTCACCTTCGGGAGAAACGTTGCTGACTGTTGAGGGCAGAATGGTCTGTGTTCCCAGTGACTTTACGGAATAATCCGATGAAGTGAAATTTTCCAGACCGACATTCAGTTTTGCGCTTTTGATAATGTAAGGATATAGATTTGACTTAAGTGAAAGATCATTGAAAGTTTCCTTAACCATTTCCCCTTCTTCAAATCCGTATCCCCTCAATGCCGAACCGTCATAGAACAATTTACCTTCTGTTATTTTGCTCTGTGTAACTTTCGGTTTTAAAACTATCGTTCCGATATCAAGCGGTTTCAGAGTAATTGCTTTTTGTTTTATTCCTACACCGCGCAGAATGCTGTCGTAATGTTCAAGTTCCTGCTGGGATAAATTGTTTTTTGAATAAACAATTCCGTAAGCCACATAACCTTTCGCAGTATCAGTACCATCAATTGTAACATCCGGAAAAGGAAATAAAAGTATCTTCTGAATATTTACATCGGTTCTTAATTTTTTATAAAAATCCAAGGTGTTCATATAAGATGAATCACCGCTGCCGGTATTGTCATTTATATTATCTGTCACAAGCCAGATAATTCCTCTGTTACCGCTGATAGCTGAAATTCCTTTTTCAAGTGCTTCAATAAGGTCTGTCGTTCCGGTTTTATTGTCATTCCCGGTCATGAGAACAAATTTATTCATCAGATTTTCGACATTCAATTCTTCTGATCCGCCTTTGAATATTATTTTCGGAGATGAAATTGCCCGCTGCGGATCGGTTTTTGTAAAAAGCATCACATCGGCATTGTCATCTTTTTTCACGGAATTCTTTATAAGTGCTTTGCAGAAAGTTTTGAAATTACTCTGCGGCTGTGCATAATACGGAAGCATACTGCCGGAATTAT
>DAIPYE010000165.1:0-7005 GCA_036782915.1 Bacteroidota bacterium
CGAAGTGCGAATTGTGTGTGGTTTTTTGATAGTTCAATGAGCTTACCGAAATCACCATTCATCAAAGCTTCTTTCTTTTTTCTGCTCCAGCCCTGCACTTGTTTCTCACGATAAAATGCCTTGTCAATTCTTTCATACTCCTCATAATAAATTAATTTAACGGGTAAGTACTTTTTAGTAAAATTTGCACCTTTACCGACCTGATGTTGCCGTAACCGCAATTCTAGATTAATTGTGCTGCCTGTGTAATAAGCACCATTTCCGCATTCCAAAATGTACATCCATCCTTTTGGCATAATTTGTTGTTGATTGTGAAGATTAAAAATTAGTTTAAACTTATAAATAATATTAAATTGTACTATTCAAAATTTTAGATGAGATGTTTTTTGGTAGTTTTATTGGTAATTTTTGTTTTGAAGTGTTATTCTATGTTTAGATAAAATCTAATCTTGACCTGCATTTACTTTACAAGACATAAAAAAAGAAGGTTATATCCTTCATAATGAATTCAATGAACCTTCTTTAAAACTGTCTAACTGCTAACTGTCTAACTGTCTAATTGTTAATTGATTATTGTTAATTGATTATTGTTCAGCTAAACACATTCTTAAAAAACCCTTTTTCCTGCTTTTTATCTTTTGTTGCAGAATGTGTGTGCTTCGGTTTGAAATTTTCTGATTTGCTTAACTCTTTTAAAAGCTCTTTTTCTTTAGCATTAATTTTTTTCGGAATGTGAATATTTACCCGCACGATCTGATCACCTCTTCCGTGTTCATTCAAATGCTTGATGCCTTTATCCTTCATTCTCAGTAATTTTCCCGACTCTGTACCGGTTTCAATTGTAAGTTTTGCTTTCCCGCTTAATGTAGGCACGACAACTTCAGCTCCCATTATCGCATCCACCAGACTGACTTCCAGGTCATAATAAATATCATCTTCATCCCTGATAAAATCCTTATGCTCTTCTTCTTCAATAAAAACCAGTAAATTTCCGGCAGACCCGCCGCGCACACCGGCATTCCCCTGACCTCTTAACGGAATATAATTTCCTTCTGCTACGCCGTGTGGAACTGTAACTTTTATTGTAGTCTCAGTTTTCACCCGACCGTCACCGTGACATTCATCACATTTTTCCTTTATGATCCTGCCTTCGCCGTTACAATAATTACACATCGTAACATTTATAAACTGCCCGAAAATTGATCTGGTCGCCTGACGAATCTCGCCTGTACCGTGACAATGCGTACATTTCGAATGTCCGCTTCCGGATTTCGCCCCGTTTCCCTCACACTTTGAACAGGTTTTATATTTTTTTACTTTAAGAGTTTTTTCCACACCTTCAGCTATTTCTTCAAGTGTTAGTTTTAAATTAATTCTCAGATCGCTTCCCTGATTACTCTGCTCTCTTCTTGAACTTCTCTGACCACCGCCGCCGCCAAAAAAGTCATCAAATATGCTTCCGCCGCTGCTGTTACCGCCTCTGGAAAAATTTCCGAATATATCACCGAACTGTGAAAATATATCGTTAATATCGCTGAATCCCTGTCCGCCGCCGTTCACTCCCTGATGACCGAACTGATCATATCTTTGTCTTTTATTCGGATCAGATAATATCTCATAAGCTTCAGCAAGCTCCTTGAATTTTTCTTCTGATTCTGAATTTCCCTGATTTTTATCCGGATGATGCTTCATCGCAAGCTTTCTGTATGATGCTTTTATTTCTTCAGCTGAAGCAGATTTACTTACAGATAATATTTCATAATAATCTCTTTTTGTCATTACTTTTCTGTTTTCTCCTTTTGTTTTTTATTTAATTCTTTTCACTCGAAACTAAAACTTTCTCGTGCTTTACTACTTTATCTTTTAATTTATATCCTTTTTCAACTACTTCCAGAACTATGTTGGGCTTTACATCATCTCTCGGAACCTGCATCAGAGCTGAATTTACATCTACATTGAATTCATTTCCAAGTGAATTAATTTCAGTTAAACCTTCTTTTTCCAGAACACTTTTGAATTTATCATAAATTAAAAAAATCCCTTTCTTCAATGTTTCAAAATCTTTTGTTTCACCCTTATTCACTGAGTCAACTGACCTACCGAGATCATCAAATACAGGAAGCAATTCCTTTATAAGATTTTCAGACGCATACTTTATGTAATTTGAAATTTCATTATCTGTTCTTCTTTTATAATTTTCAAATTCAGCAACCTTTCTTAACAATGTATCTTTTAATATTGCTGCTTCATCCGGATTCTGTGAATTATTGATTATTTCACCACTCTCAGTTGCTTCAGTTTCTGACATCTCTTCTTTTAGCTGTTCATTTTCCTTATTCTTACTTCCTTTAATGTTTACAGTGTGTTTTTTGCTCATTAATTTATTTCCTTTCTGTTTTATATAAATTTTTAGTTTTTTAATTCGGGATTTCATTGATCAGTTTTGATGTATACTGAAGCAATGAGATCATTCTTGCATAATTCATTCTCTTGGGACCAATAACACCTATGTTTCCGCTTACATCTCCCACTTTATAATTTGTCGCCACTACACTGTAATTCTTTAATTTCTCATCCGTATTCTCGTTGCCGATAGAAACAAATACTTTATTATCAGCTTTATTTGAATTTTCAAAAATATGAACTACAAGATTTTTATCCTCTGCAAGATGTATGATCTCTTTAAAATTTTTCGGATTTTCAAATTCCGGCTGCAGTATTAACTCGCTTGTTCCGCTGAAATATATCCTGCTTCCCTTTTCATCTTCATTATATAGTCTGTCAAATGAATTTATAAAAAGCTGTATTAACTCCGGCTCTTCATATTTATAATCACTGACTCTTTCTATGAATGTATCACGTATTTCTCTTAATGAAAGTCCGTGCAGCCTTTGATTAAGGAATGTTGCTAGTTTTTCAAGTCTAGCCTTGGTTATCTCACTGGATATTTCCATTATTACGGTTTTTACAAATCCTGAATTTATATTAAGTACTATCAGTATTTTACTTGACGAAATAATTACAAATTCGAGTTTTTCAAATATTCCTTTTGATATCTGCGGCTGTGATACCACTGCAAGTAAATGTGATATTTTTCCCAGAATTCTCGATGTCTCTTCAAACAATTCCTGAGATTCCAGAATATTGAAATTCTTTTCATCAAACCTGCTTTTCAATGTGTATTCTTCATTCAGAGAAAGTCTTTCCTTATTCATCAATATGTCAACATAATATCTGTAACCTTTATCTGTAGGAATTCTGCCGGCAGAGGTATGCGGTGTATTCAGAAGATCCATTTCTTCCAGATCACTCATTACATTTCTGATTGTCGCAGGTGATAAATTCAGATCAGTCTGCTTTGAAACGCTCCTTGATCCTACCGGAGCAGCATTCCTGATATAATTATCCACTACATATTTTAAAACTTCTTTCTCTCTGTCAGATAAAATTTCATTCATAATTTTCTTTTATTGCTTTGTAAAAATAAAAAATCAACAGCTTTTTTTAAATGAGTTATTATTTCCGGATTTTCTTAAGATTATTTATTGTAAGATCCGGGTCCTCATCCAGGAAATGCCTCGCCTGATGTCTCGCTCTTCTTACTTCTTCAAAATTGACTTCCGCATAAATGATATCTTCTTCGAATAACTTTGCCGCTGCCAGTATATTTCCAAAAGGATCGACGATCTCACTGCCTCCCCAGAAATTTACTCCGTCTTCAAATCCAACCCTGTTCGAAAATACAAAATAACTCGATAAGATCCTTGCATAAGTTTTATGATGCTCTGAATTTATATCGTAGTTTTTGAATTTATTCTCGTCATAATCAGTCCCAAGTCTTGTCGGCGAAGCAGCAATTCCAATTAATATCTGAGCACCGTCCATTGCAACAGTATAAGGCAGTGATAAGTGCCACAGATCTTCACAAACAAGTAATCCTATTTTTCCGAATTTAGTATCATGTGCTTTACATTCTTTCCCCCGCGAAAAATATCTGAATTCTTCAAATAATCCGTAAGTCGGTGGGTAAACTTTTCTGTGAGAGAATTTTACTTCACCATCTGAAATAAATATTCCCGAATTATAAATTGCATAATTTTCATCCTCTTCTGCAAGACCGCATATGATCGAGATCTTTTTGCTCTTTTCCTTTAATTTATCAAGTACAGCAGTTTTTTCAAGATTTACGGAAATTGTAAAATTCAGATCCTTTAATGAATATCCTGTAAGTGACAATTCTGGGAATACAACTAAATCAGCCTTATTTTTTATTGCCTCATCACAAAATTTCAGATGATGTTCAATATTTTTTTCAATGTCTCCGATCACCGAAGTTAGCTGAGCTGCCGCTATTTTCATTTAGTTATTCTGTAAAATAAAATTCTGAAAAATCCTGTTACTTTCAGGCTGAGTGCAAGCAAGTTATAAAATATAATGTTATAATGATACTTCTTAAAATATTTCAGACAATCATCATTCCATACCTTTATCATACGAACTCTGTCCTTATAAATGCTGACGCCTTTCTGATGAATGATCCTTGCTTCCGGAAAAAATAATATTGTATATCCCTTATCTCTTATTTTTTTACAAAGATCTACATCATTAAAGAACATTGAATACCTATCGTCGAAATTTTTTACTTCATCAAGCACTTTCTTCTTTATCATCAATGCCGCTGCCATAGGCTGCTCAACTGATCTTTCTTCGTTATGTGAAAAATAATTCATCTTCCAGTTGCTCAACAGTTCGCTGTCGGGAAAGATCCGTGACAATAAAGTCATTTCACAAAATATATCAAAATACCTTGGGAAAGTTCTGCAGGATTTCTGAATTGTCAGATCTTCATTTAATAATTGAGGCGCGATCCCACCTGTTCCTGCATCCTCATTAAGCTTCTTCATCAATAATTCCGCACAGTTCAGGGTAAATTGTGTATCCGGATTGAGCAGAAAAATATTTTCACCCATTGCAATTTCAATTCCCTGATTACATGCTTTTGTATAACCGAAATTATTGCTGTTAAAAATTAATTTAAGATCACAACTTTTGATTTTATCAAATGACTTTAATACTTCCGCTGTCTTATCATTTGAATCATTATCAATTACAATTATTTCAAAATTAATACTGGCTGTGTTTTCAATAATTGAATTTATACATCCGGATATCTCTTGTTCACTGTTCCATGTAACTATTACTATCGATAATTCAATTCCCACTTTGTCATGCATTTTTTGCCGCAGGTATAACTTTGAAAACAAAATTACTCAGATCTGTAAATTCATCTTCAGGGATATTTTTCTGAAGGGAATCCTTTTCTTCATTCCAGAATTTTGCAAGCTCCTGTATATCGCCCTGCGCATAATAGTTTACAATTACCTCAGTTGCTTCTCTGTATAATGGATAAGCCATGTTCCCCGGCTGCATGCCCATTTCGATTTTTTTCTTTAAACCGTAATATTTTTCTTTCAGTATTCCGATTTTTTCAATATAAAATTCCGGATACACTGAATTTTTTAATACAAGACTATTATTTTCAAGCACATAAATATCCCTGACAAAATCAATTACATCCCTTTCCGGCATCACTCCCCAGTATTGATCTGAAACCAATATCTGTTTTGTATTGTCATTTTTTATATCTTTGATTACCGGATCACCGGAATCAAAATAATTGATCAGATTTATTTTTCCGATGCTGTTCATCCCGAAAATAAATAATCCGTTGGATGTTATTTTATCGTTCCCGCCTGTATTGGTGCTGATCAAGATCTGCCTGAATCCGTTTTTTTCCAACACCTCATATTTGCATTCAACGGAATAATCCACTGTATCAGAAAAGATCTTCTCAAATTTTCCTTTTGTTTTATCCAGTGAAAAAACTTCCATCATATCAAAATTATAAAAGCTTACATATTTTTGCGAAGTATCTTTTATGACACTTAAAACTATGATCTCATTTACTTTGTCATTATTCAGATCTTCTTTTTCAATTTTGTAAATTTTCCTGGGCTTGAAATATTCTATATTCAGATCGACATCACTCTCTCTTACTCCGGCCGAAGAAATATGATCTCCTGTTTTTGTTTCATCAGGTTTTTGTTTATCGGTTTTTGCTGTTTTAGTTTCTTCGCTGATTTTTGAACAGGAAGTAAATAAAACTAATGTAAACCCGGATAACAATAAAAATATTTTTAAAACCCTTTTCATTATTATAATTTTTTCAGAATAAAACTTTTAACTTTTAACTTTTCCACTATAGTGTCCTTTAAAAAATTTCTATCGTCTTTATCAGGATAATCCTGCATAAAATGCAGTCCCCTGGACTCTTTTCTCTGCATAGCTGAATAAATGATCAGATAAGATACTGTTACAAGATTTCTCAATTCCAGAAGATCTACGTTAACCTTTGTCTTTTTATAAAAATTTCTGATCTCTTCACGCATCATTTCCATTCTTCTGTATGCTCTTTCCAGTCTGATTGTGTTTCTTACAATTCCCACATAGTCGCTCATAATCTCTTTTATCTCTTTTTTATTGTGAGATATTAAGATCCATTCTTCCGTATTTATAGTTCCGTCATCATTCCATTCATATATGTCTGAGTATATTTTTTTAAGTTCGTCTTCAGACCCATTCTTTTTTTTGTTAAGTTCTTTTTTCTTTTGTTGTGAAACAGATTTGTATATGCTGTCTGAAAAAACCATTGCCTCCAGTAATGAATTTGAAGCCAGACGGTTTGCTCCGTGAACTCCCGTCATTGTTACCTCTCCGCTTGCATACAGATTTTCTATATTCGTTTTGCCTTCAAGATCAGTTTTGATCCCGCCGCATGTATAATGCGCTGCCGGAACTACCGGGATCATCTCTTTTGTAATGTCTATTCCTTTACTTAGACAATGTTTATAAATGTTCGGGAATTCTTTTTTAATTCTCTCTTTTCCGATCGCTTTAAGATCAAGACATACATGTGTGTCACCGCTTTTTTTCATTTCATTATCT
>DAIPYE010000166.1:0-1077 GCA_036782915.1 Bacteroidota bacterium
AAGAGTTTTAATTTCCATTCCGAGATTATTATAAATTATAAGTTTTACGTCTTGCATCTCGCGTCTTGCGTCTTGCGTTATCGAGTAATTGATAATTGTCGAAGGGTTGAACGGATTCGGATAATTTTGGGAAAGAGAAAAGTATTCAGGAACTGAAGATTTTACTTGTATAATGTCTGTCATTATCGTATCTCCGTAAACAACACCATTTATTATACAGCCTATTAGATTTGTAAAACTTGCACAAGGAGGCGGCTCTCCGCTGCATGAATATATCACACCGAAATTTTTTGCATAATTAATATTTTCAACAAATAGTCCATCATGAAAAAAACTTTTTGTTTCAGAAATTATTCCGAAGATATTTACATCACCTATAGAAACGCATCTTCTTAAATTAATATTCTGATATAAGCAATTTATCTGATTTCCGGGTGAAGAAGCAAGACTATCGATTATTTTATCATTCATATATGATCCGCATCCGTTTCCGGGTGAATAAGCAAGTAAGTTACCTTTCATTGAATCAACCCTTAGGTAACTAATTGATCCATATTTATAAAATTCAAAATATTTTATCCCGTTTATTAAAGAATCTTTTATGATGTATTCTTTACGAAATGTCGGGGGATAAGGAAATGGGTAATATGTAGTTTTGTAATACCATGTATTTCCTACATTTAACGGGAAATATTTTGGTGAGATCGTGTCCTGAGAGAAAACAAAGCTGTTTATTCCAAAAAGAAAAGTAATTATTATTAAGTAGACGATTTTCATATTTATTTTCTTTTCATTAGAAACTTTAAAATTGAATTTTTGAAACTTATATAATTATTTAATTAAGAGCATTCTCTTTGTCTCTGTAAAATTACCGGCTTCAATTTGGTTCGGCGAGCTCACCACGAGCTTATAAAAATATACACCGTTCGGCAATCCTTCACCATTAAATTCCACTTCATAGCTTCCGGTGTTTTGTTTTTCATTTACTAAAGTCGCAACCTCTTTTCCTAGTGCATTATATATTTTCAGCGATACATCATTTTTAATTGCCAACTGATAATTGATAATTGTCGATGG
>DAIPYE010000166.1:1177-6993 GCA_036782915.1 Bacteroidota bacterium
ATTGAAAGATCCGGGATGGTTTATAAAAGTTAAATAAAGTGAATCTGAGAACCTGGTAATCGTACTGAAAACACTAAAAAAATAATACATATTATCTAAGACTATACCCATCAATGAACCTTTACCTGAAAGATGCTTCCCTGGAACATTTTTAGTTATGACTTCTTTAAAATTCTGACCGTTTAGATTAAAGCCAAGTATATGAGTTGAATTTAAAGTGTCATAAGAATAAGATAAAAACTCTAAGCCTGTATATGACAATGAAAGATTATTCTGCGGGTTTGGCTGAAAAATTTCATAAACATTATCCCAGACAATCGGTGAATTATTATAATTTTCATAAAATAATCTTTGATTAAGTCTGGAAACATTTGCTGAATATTTTCGAAGAAAGACAACTCCAAATTGAGCTCCTGATGAACCTTTGCAAATCATAGGAGTTGCATCTTCATATGTTCCGTCAGTAACAAGGGTGTCATTACTCCAGATACCGGAAGTAGTTTTATATTTTTTAAATCTTATGGAATTATTTCTTTTGTATACTAAAAATGTGTAATTATATTGTTCAGGTTCTAAATTATTATTTACAACGTATGGATTTGTTTCATCAAATGACGAGGAATCCACGAGTACAGGAGCAGACCACGATACACCTGAAATTAACTTTGAATAATACAAATCCCAGTTACCTCTGACATTAGATTGCCAAACGATCATCCCTTTATATATTGTTGGGTTTATATTCAGAGCATTTACTGTATTTGTTATTACAATTTCACTGTCATAATCTGTATAACCTGCTTTCCTGACAACAATATCAGATGAATTTCCGTTGTGACGTTCATAAGCTAACCAGGAAAAATTGCTATTTGTACTTTCACCATTAAAAACCGGATTTTTATAATCATAAATTGAGGATGATACGACAGTTTTTACGGAATCAAAGAATTGTAATTGAGCAATTGAGCTTTTAATGAATATCAAAAAACAAAGAATTATAAGAAATTGTTTTAATATATTTTTTATAATCGAAAATTTTGAGTTTTGAAACTTAAAATTGTAAATTCTTTTCATATCGAATATCCTTTTGATTTAATTTCCACAAATGAATCTGTAATATCAACCCAAATTAATTCAGGATTTATCTATATTTGGATTGTAATAGAAAGCGGTCATTTTTATATTTGTAGCTTAATTATTCTATGAAACTATCACAATTTTTTATACCGACATTAAAAGATGATCCTGTAGATGCAGTCGTATCATCACATAAACTGATGCTTCGCGCAGGAATGATAAAACAGCTTACAGCAGGTGTTTATTCCTATCTACCTTTCGGATTACTTGTAATCAGAAAAGTCGAGAACATTATCCGAGAGGAAATGAATGCGATCGGCGGAAATGAATTTCTTCTGCCTGCTCTTTCACCAAATGATCTCTGGGCTCAGACGGGAAGGCTGGAAGATTACGGCGATCTTATGTTCAGAATCAAGAACCGTGAACTTGTACTCGGACCGACACATGAAGAAGTTTTCACTTCTATTGCAAAGCCAAGTTTGATCTCATACAAAGATCTGCCGCAGGTATGGTATCAGATTCAAACTAAATTCAGAAATGAAGACCGTCCGCGTGCCGGAGTTCTGAGAGCGCGTGAGTTTACAATGAAAGATGCTTATTCTTTTGATGCTACTTTGGAACAATTAGACAAATCCTATAATGACATGGCAGTTGCTTACAGAAATATTTTCAGACGTTGCGGATTTTCCGAGCTGATCATTGTATCTGCTTTCAGCGGAGCGATGGGAGGAAGTGATTCGGAGGAATTCATGATACCTTCAGATGCGGGCGAAGATAATATTGCTGTCAGTGAAGACGGAAAATATGCTTCCAATGTTGAAGTTGCCGAATCCTACAAAGAATTAGTTGCAAGAAAAGATTCAGATCTGGCTGTTGAAAAATTTCATACACCTAATATAAAGACAATCGACGAACTTGCGGATTTTGTCAAAACAAAAGATAAAACAAGATTAGCGAAGTCAAGAGTTTTTGTCAATGCTCTGGAAAGCGGAAATGAATATATATTGGCTTTGATATGCGGAGATGATGAATTCAATGAAAAGAAACTTGAAAAATATTTCGGAATGAATATCCGTCCTGCAAATAATGATGAACTGATGGAAATCACAGGAGCGGATGCCGGATCGATCGGACCTGTTGGTTTAAAAGGATTGAAAAATAAGAAAATTAAGATCATTGCTGACAATTTGCTGAAGGATGCAGATGAACTTATCAGCGGAGCAAACGAGAATGATCAGCACTACAGAAATATTGACATGAAAAGAGATGTTCCGGACGTTGAATATTTTGATCTGAGAATTGTAAAAGAAGGCGAAGAGACAATTGACAGAAAAAGTAAATTGAAAATCACAAAAGCAGTTGAAGTCGGTCATATATATAAGCTCGGAACGAAATATGCGAAAGCTCTCGGCGCAACTTTTTTAGATGCTGAAGGAAAAGAAAATCCCCTGATCATGGGAAGTTACGGAATCGGAGTTCAGAGGACAGTTGCTTCATTCATTGAAGAGAGTCATGATGAGAAGGGAATTATCTGGAAAGGCGAGATCGCGCCGTTCAAAGTGAATTTAATTTCATTGATGTCAAAAGATGAAAATGCTAAGAATGTCGCTGATGAATTTTATAAAGAATTCAAAAGTAAGAATATTGAAATACTTTTTGATGACAGAGCGGATGTAAGGCCGGGAGTGAAATTCAATGATGCTGATCTGATCGGAATTCCAGTTCAGTTGATAATCGGCGAGAAAAATCTGAAAGATGGCAATCTGGAAATTAAGATCAGAAGTACCGGTGAAAGACTGGTTGTTAAAAAGGAAGAAGCATTGAATAAAATAATGGAATTGCTAAAAGGATAATATTGAATAATCTAAATTCCGTTTTAAAACAAAAATATATACTTGCGTCAAAATCCCCGAGACGTTCACATTTGCTCAAACTGATCGGATTGAATTCAGTTTCAATTGACAGCAAAGCAGATGAGCTTGAAGTAAAAGATCATGATCCCGTAAAACTTGTAAAACACAATTCACTGTTAAAATCAAGAAGTGTTGCATTACATTATAAAAAAGAAATAGTTATTGGTGCGGATACAATTGTGCTTATCGGCAAACCGAAAGATCTGAAACAGGCGAGGGAATATTTGAATATGCTGAGCGATAAAAAGCATAATGTCTACACGGGAATAAATGTTATCAATACAAAGAACGGAAAAGAGATTTTTGACTTTGAAAAGACATCTGTTTATTTCAGAAAACTTAATGACGATGAAATAAATTATTACGTAAAGAATTTCAAACCGCTGGATAAAGCCGGAGCGTACGGAATTCAGGATGATTTCGGATGTTTATTCATAAAAAAGATAGAAGGCGATTTTTACAATATTGTCGGGATGCCGCTTGTGAAACTGTTCGAAACTATCAAAAAAGTATTGTAAATGTTTTCAAAATATAAAAAGAAAATACTGATCTCCGTAGCTTTCGGCGCGATAGTATTTCTGGCATTCAGCATTTACGCGGATTTTGACAAGCTGATGAAAACATTCAGCGAGTTCAACTGGTGGTATTTCCCCATCATACTGGCATTATCAATGGGTAATTACATAATCCGGTTTTACAAATGGGAGTACTACAGAAAAATTCTAGATATTAAATTAGAAACGAAAACAAGCCTTCTTATTTTCATGTCAACATTTGTTATGAGCGTGACACCCGGAAAAATGGGAGAATTATTAAAATCTTATTTAGTAAGAGAAGAGAACGGAACTCCAATAAGCAAATCAGCGCCGGTAATTATTGCAGAAAGACTGACGGATTTTATTTCAATTGTTTTACTCTGCATAGCAGGAGCTTTTGTTTTTGATTACGGTAAGGGATTAGTTATAGGAGTAGGATTATTCTTTCTGGCAGGGGTAGCTGTGATTAGTTCGAGAAAGATCTCATTATCAATAGTTTCATATCTGGAAAAAATAAAACTTTTCAGCAAATTTGCCCATAAATTTCACGAAGCTTATGAAAGCATTTACAAACTGGTAAAAATAAAGCCGCTGATCATAGCTACAATTGTAAGCGCAGTTGCCTGGTTTTGCGAATGTCTGGGACTGTATATTATTCTGAAAGTGTATTCGCAATATTCGCATATTGATGTCAGCGTTTTCAGCGCGGTATTTATATACGGCTTTTCCACGATAATTGGATCTATTGCAATGCTTCCCGGCGGGCTCGGAGTAACTGAAGCATCTTTGACAGGATTAATGGTTTTGTTAAAGATACCGAAGGATATTTCAGTAGCATCAACATTCATAATCAGAGTTGCAACTTTATGGTTTGCCGTATTGATCGGGGTAATTGCTGTTTATTTCTACCAGAAACATTCACATAAGGATATTAATGAACTTGAAATAAGTGGGGAGCAAACTTAAAATTCACTTGAAGTAAAATAGTATTTGGAGTAAATTAAGAAACTAATTATGTCAGAAAACAAAGCAAAAGAAAAGAAAATCAGAGTTCTTATCGGCAAAGTCGGTTTGGACGGACACGACAGAGGAGCCAAGGTCATTGCTGCAGCATTTCGTGATGCGGGAATTGAAGTTATTTATACCGGATTAAGACAAACGCCTGAAACCATAGTAGAAGCAGCATTACAGGAAGATGTAAATGCGATCGGTATCAGCATACTCAGCGGAGCTCACATGACCATTTTCCCGAAAGTAAGAAAGCTGATGGAAGAAAAAGGATTAGATGATGTTTTGTTATTTGGAGGAGGAATTATTCCAAAACCTGATATTGATGAATTGAAGAAACTTGGAGTCGGTGAGCTTTTCACTCCCGGAACACCTACCTTTGAAACAATCGAATATGTTAAAAACTGGGTACTGCAAAATGAAGAAAGGAATACATTATAGCAGTATTACTACTTTTTATTAATCAAATTACATAAAATATTTAATGGGCAAAAATACAGAACCGGTGAAATTTGGCACCGATGGCTGGAGAGCAATAATTGCAGATACCTATACATTTGAAAATGTCAGAAGAGTTGCATTAGCAACAGCACTGGTATTTAAGGATCACGCGAATATAAAGAACGGAGTTTTTATTGGATATGATACAAGATTTCAATCTAAGGAATTTGCTCATGCTGCAGCTGCGGTATTTGCAGATCAGGGAATCAAAGTAAATTTATCGGATACATTTGTTACTACGCCTACAGTATCATTGCTGGCAAGGGATCTTAATTGCGCATTGGGAGTCATGATCACAGCTTCGCATAATCCGGCAATTTATAATGGTTATAAGCTGAAAGATGAATTCGGAGGATCGATGGATCCTGATGAAATTGCAAAGATTGAGAATGAATTGAAAAACATAAAAGAGGTTGAGTTAAAAAAGAGTTTTGAAGAATTATTAAGCAGCGGAAACATTAAATATTATAAGGCAAATGATTATTATCTGAATTATCTGAAAGAAAAAATCGCAATAGATAAAATTAAAAAAGCGGATTTGAAAGGTATCTATGATGCAATGTACGGAGCCGGTCAGAATATTATGAATCAGTTCATTGAGATAAAACAACTTCACGGTGAAGTAAATCCTTCATTCGGAAAAAGTGCACCGGAGCCGGTTGAGAAAAATCTCACTGAAATATGTGCTGATATAAAGAACAGTTCATACAATATCGGAATTGTTACCGACGGTGATGCGGACAGAATAGCGATCATTGATGAAAAAGGAGATTTCCTTGAT
>DAIPYE010000167.1:0-6985 GCA_036782915.1 Bacteroidota bacterium
CTCACCGAATAATCCATCCGGTTCAGTGATTGATAAAACGGATCTGTCAAATCTTAAAGATATCCTCCGGAAAAATGATATATATATTTTAAGCGACGAAGTTTATGAACATATAATATTTGACGGAAACAAGCATATATCTCCTTTGTCAGATGAAGAACTTTTCAAAAGATCATTTATAGTTTCATCATTCGGTAAAACATTTCATATAACAGGCTGGAAAGTCGGATATTGCACTGCACCGGCAAACCTTACATCTGAGTTAAGAAAAATTCATCAGTTCCTGACTTTTTCAACATCAACTCCTTTTCAATATGCAATAAATTCATATCTGAAAAATAGATCGGTTATAAAAGATCTGAAAAAGTTTTATCAGGCAAAGCGTGACTTATTCCTTGAGTTAATTGCTGATACAAAATTCAGACCATTAAACTGCAGCGGAACTTATTTTCAGCTTCTCGATTTTTCGGAAATAACAGATAAAAATGATTTTGAACTTGCGGTTCATCTGACAAAGGAATATAAAGTAGCTTCAATTCCGGTTTCAGTATTTTATGAAAAAAAGACAGATAACAAAGTTCTGCGGTTTTGTTTTGCAAAAGAAGATAAGACTCTGGAAAAAGCAGCTGAGAGGTTAAGAAAGTTCAAATAAAATTATTTGAAGCCGGAATTACCATTCACCGGCATATTTCAACTCTCCTGATTTAAAATCTTTTTCCAGGTACTGATATTTTAATTTTAAGATTTGACGTATATGAAGATAATCGTGAGCAAGCCAGTTACATAACATCTGATAAGCTGTAAACTCCCCAATTTACGGATGAACAGCTTTTACATTCCAGTCTTTCACTTCAAGTCCGTTAAGCCGGTCAATCGATCTTTTTCTTTCATCAAGAAATTCATTCAACGATTCATAAAAATCATTATTCATATAATTCCGGGAAATGACCCATACCTGCGGATCTATCGGATCCCAGTTTGAATCTTCATTAAGAATTTTTGCAAGCCGTGGTTTGAAATCTTCTTTTTCTTCGTCATAAAGGTGACTGATAATTTCAAGTAAAGACCATTTACCTTCGGAAGGTTTATATTTTATTTGTTCAGCAGAAACATCTGAGAGGAGATTCTCGAAAATCAGAGAATTTGCTTTCAGCTGATTTATTACTTCAGTAGGTTTCATATGGAAATCCCCAAAAACTCTACAGCATTCTTCCAAAGTAATTTCTCTTTGGAATCGGCACTGATAGAATTCATTGACTCAATTAGTTTTCCCGGCTCGTGCTCTCCGAGAGGAAACGGATAATCGGAACCGAGCATTATTTTTTCATCACCGGTAAGGTCAATTAAATATTTCAATGCCATTTCGTCATGTACCAAAGAGTCGAGATAGAATTTTCCAAGATATTCTCTCGGATTAATTTTGTTATCAACTGCAACCAGATCCGGTCTGACATTGAATCCGTGTTCTATTCTCCCGATCGTAAACGGAAACGATCCTCCGCCGTGTGAAAAACATACTTTTAATTTTTTAAATTTTTCAAACACACCGCCGAAGATCATTGAGCAAATTGCCAGTGAAGTTTCAGCAGGCATGCCGACAAGCCAGGGAAGCCAGTACTTCGGCATTTTTTCTTTTCCCATCATGTCCCAGGGATGAACGAAAATTGCTGCTCCCAGTTCTTCAGCCGCTTCATAAACAGGAAATAAATTTTCATTATCAAGATTCCATTCATTCACATGCGAGCCGATCTCAATTCCGGAAAGTTTCAGATCTTTCATACATCTTTCCAGTTCTTTAACGGCAAGTTTTGAATCCTGCAAAGGTAAGGTTCCGAGTCCTAGAAATTTATTCGGATAATCAGTTACAATACCGGCAATATGATCATTCAGATATTTCGACAGATCGTGCGTATCTTCCGGCTTTGCCCAGTAACTGAACATCACAGGCACAGTTGACAAAACCTGCATATCAACATTTGAATGATTGCAGTCTTTTATCCTTTCATCCGGATCCCAGCAATTACTTTGAATCTCGCGGAAAAACTTTCCGTCGATCATCATTTTTGCGCAACAGGGTTTATAATGATCAAGGTTTACAAATCCGCCATAACCGTATTTCTCTTTAAGATCAGGCCAGTTTTCGGGTAGGATGTGGGTGTGAATGTCGATTTTCATTTTTTGATTCAAGGTTTTTTAAAGTTTCGAGTTTCAAGTTACGAATTACGGATTTCAGTTTCTTTTTTTAAAGTGATTTGTATTTTTCCGATAATTTTAAGTAATTCATTGCAATCTTTTATAAATGATTCGAACAATTTTTCATCGATAAGTTCAGAGTCCTTAAGTAGTCTAAGCCAGTAATGAGTTTCCCGGGTTTCTTTGTAAGCTACAGAAATTTTATATAGAAAATCCTTTTTAGATTGTCCGCCTTGTGCTTCTTCAATATTTGCACCTATAGATGTCCCGCTTCTTAAAATTTGTTTTGATAATTCATATTCCTTTTTGTCATTTTTCAAAAACATATAGAGCTTCACAATCCTTAAAGCAAATTTATAACTTTTTTCCTGTATAATACTTTCTTTCATAAATTATATGATTTATCAATAAAATCGTAATTCGTAACTCGTAATTTGAAACTATCTTTATGGTTTCTGCATAACTGTCCCGCATTTCTTACACGTTCTTTTGGAAACGTCTC
Source organism: Bacteroidota bacterium (assembly GCA_036782915.1). Lineage (GTDB taxonomy): Bacteria > Bacteroidota > Ignavibacteria > Tepidaquicellales > Tepidaquicellaceae > JAEUSI01. The sequence goes on from DAIPYE010000167.1 coordinate 2,696, forward strand.
CCCAGAATTTTTCAAAAATAGGCGGAAGCTGTGTGACAATGTTTGTTAATTTTACAAATTCTTCATAAAGTTTTTCGCCGCAGTTTTCACAATACCATTGAAATGCGTCAAGTTCCTTTTCATCACGCTTTCTTTCAATGACCATTCCAACAGTGTTTGCCGGACGCTGAGGCGAATGAGGAACGTTTGGCGGAAGATAAAACATTTCTCCTTCTTTGATGTGAATGTCACGGGGTTTTCCGTCTTCAATGATCTTTACCGTGATATCACCTTCGATCTGATAAAAAAATTCTGCTCCGTCCTCATAATGATAATCTTTTCTTGAATTCGGTCCTCCGACAACCATTACGATTAAATCTCCGTCAACCATGCATTTATTTCCAACAGGCGGTTTTAACAAATGACGGTTCTCTTCGATCCATTTCTTGAAATTAAATGACTCTAACATGATAATTCTCCTTAAGTTTTTAATTTTAAATTACTACTCTGCTTTAAAAATATCTATAAACTTATTTTTATATTTTTCATTTGAACTTTCTTAATCGCTCTCGCCTTGCGCTCGCTTCGCGGAGAGGGGAGCAGGCAGACTATCCGAAAAATCCATTCAAAAACTAAAGTAGGCGCAGGCTTTATGCCTGCGAAATATTGTTAAAAACGCAACCCTGAAGGTTGCGGCTGCATAAACATCTTCATTTCCGGATAGTTTTGGTATCTGGGAAAGAGAAAAATTTCAGGACTGAATTTTTTAACAATAAATGGATTTAAAAAACAATTTATAAAAAGTAACTTGTTGAACAAAAATTATATTTTTTAATGACAGAATACGAAGCTAATTTTCTTAATCCTAAGTTCGGCTATAAGTACGAAGACCTTTATGATCCAATCAGATTAAAATCACTCACAGAAGATTTTAATATTTATTTTGATTCGCGGGATAAAATAAACTATGATAAATTTTCTCTTTATGTAAAAAATAAAGGAGAAGGTTTAACAAATCAGGAAATTTCAAATATTTTAATTGAATCCTCTTATGTATTGTCGGAATTTCTTGTAAGTCTTTTTCAAATGGAAAATGAACAGGGTAAATTCATTGCTGAAGTAAATTATGAAAAAGACATTCTGAATTTCAAAAAGGATTTTGTCCAAAAAAGAGTATTTAAGAAATATAAAAAAGAGAATCTGAATGAATTCAATAAAGATGAACTGAATTCATTTGTCCAAAATATCAAACAGACTGCATTTCCCGGATATGATTTTGAAAAAGACGAAGAAAAATATACTGCAAGGTTTATTCTGGAATTAGCTGAACTTGAAAAAAATTACAAATGGTTTTATGAAGGAGATAAATTTGCTCCGGAAAATTTTGTTATTCCTGATGATGTCCGTGATAAAGGGGTGAAAACATTGTCTGTATTACGTTCTGAGAATATTCTTAAAAATGAGTCTGCGTTAAACCCTGAAAAAGATTTATTTGATCTGAAATACATTCTTGAGAATCTGGAAAAATGGATATTTGTAAAATGGCTTACTGATAAAAAATGTGTGAACTGGTCATCTTTTTTCGAAGCGGATAAATTAAATTTTGACAGACTTGTAAACTTTGAAGAAGTGGAAACTGATTCACAAAAACTTATAAGATTGCCTGATGAAAAATTGAAGTTCAGAAACGGATTCAAGCTTACCGATAACCGGATGAATAAAAGAGAAGTTCTGAATGAAGTTGATTACTGTATGTATTGTCATGATAGAAATAAAGACTCCTGTTCAAAAGGACTGAGTGACAGATTCGGCGCGAAAAAATCCAATCCTCTTGGAATTGAACTTGACGGTTGCCCTTTGAATGAAAAAATATCAGAAATGAATTTAGTTCGAAAGAATGGATTTCCTTTAGCAGCGCTGGCTATGGTAATAATTGACAATCCTAATGTTCCCGGTACAGGTCACAGGATCTGCAATGATTGCATGAAAAGCTGTATATTTCAGACACAGGAACCTGTGGATATTCCGCAGATTGAAACAAATGTACTTACAGATGTTTTCAAGCTTCCTTACGGATATGAAATTTATTCATTGCTGACAAGATGGAATCCGCTGAATATTAAAAGGCAATATGCGCTTCCTTACAACGGAAAAAATATAATGGTTGCAGGAATGGGACCGGCCGGATACACATTGTCGCATTTTCTTTTGAATGAAGGTTTCGGAGTTGTGGGAATTGACGGTTTAAAAATTGAGAAAGTTCATCAGGACTATACAGGAGTTAAAAATGAAAACGGTTTTGTAAAATTCCCGAAGCCGGTAAAATTTTTTCACGAAGAAATAGAAGAAGAGCTTGATAAAAGAATTTTGCAGGGCTTTGGCGGAGTGGCTGAATACGGAATTACTGTTCGCTGGGATAAAAATTTTCTCACGGCGATTTATATTAATCTTGCAAGGCGCGAAAATTTCAGATTGTATGACGGTGTGAGATTCGGCGGGACAATAACAATAGACGATGCATGGGATCTTGGCATTGATCATATTGCAATTGCAACCGGCGCAGGAAAACCGACTGTCATTAAAATGAAAAATAATCTTATCCGGGGAATCAGAAAAGCTTCTGATTTTTTAATGGCGCTGCAGCTTACCGGCGCATCTAAAAATGACAACCTTGCAAATCTGCAGATACAACTTCCGGTAATTGTTATAGGCGGCGGACTGACTGCTATTGATACAGCAACTGAAGCTCTGGCGTATTATCCTGTTCAGGTTTTAAAAGCACTGGAGAAGTATGAAAAAATTATTAATGACTTGAATGAAAATGATTTCTGGAAAATGTATAATGAAGAAGAAACTGAAATAATGAAAACATTCATTCAGCACGGTAAAGTAATAAGAAATGAAAGAGAGTCGGCTGAAAAAGAAAATAGAAAACCTGACTATCTTTCTTTGCTGAAAAAATGGGGAGGATCTACTATTATTTACAGAAAGAGAATGACAGATTCTCCTGCATACAGATTGAATCATGAAGAGATCATACACGGACTTTCTGAGGGAATTGCTTTTGCCGAATGTCTTTCACCTGTTGAAGCGGTTAAAAATAAATACGGAGCAGTTGAAAAAGTTATCTTCGAAAAACTAAATTCGGTAGAAGGTCAGGACAGATTTGTTTCCTTTGATGCAAAGTCCATGATGGTAGCTGCAGGAACTTCTCCGAATATTATTTACGAAAAAGAATTTCCGGGAACATTCAGAGTGGATGAAATGAAAAATTCATTCAAACCTTACACAGTTTCAAAAGATGAAAAGGGAAATTATCTGATGATACCGTCTGATACAGGAGAAGGAGCTTTCTTTACCTCTTATCAGAAAAAAGGAAAGTTCATTTCATACTACGGTGATAATCATCCGAAATATGCCGGGAATGTTGTAAAAGCAATGGCTTCAGCAAAAGACGGTTATGAAAAAGTTACAGAATTATTTTCAGAAGAGATTTCAGATTTAAAATATGATTCTGATACACTTGAAAAACGTAAAATTATTTTTGAAACTTTAATTTCCAAACTTGACACGGACCTGATCTCAACAGTTGAAAAAGTTGAAAGACTTACACCTTCGATCGTTGAAGTAACGGTCAAATCACCTTTCGCGGCACGTAAATTTCATCCGGGACAATTTTACAGATTACAGAATTATGAAACAAAAGCACCGAAAAAAAACGGAACTGTTCTGTTAATGGAAGGACTTGCTATGACCGGAGCGTGGGTTGACAGGGAAAAAGGACTTCTTTCAATGATAGCACTGGAGGTCGGCGCATCCTCAAGACTTATGTCAGATCTGAAAAAAGGAGATGTGGTTGTAGTAATGGGACCGACGGGAACACCGACTGAAATTCCCAAAAATGAAACGGTACTGCTTGCAGGCGGCGGTCTTGGAAATGCTGTGCTTTTTTCCATTGCAGATGCATTGAAGAAAAAAGGAAATAAAGTAATTTACTTCGCCGGATATAAAGATTCTTCTGATGTTTATAAAATGGATGAGGTAGAATCCGGTACAGATCAGGTAATCTGGAGCAACGATAAAGGCGAACTTATAAAGCCGAGAAGAAAGCAGGATCTTACTTTTAATGGAAATATTCTGGAAGCGATGAAAGCATATAATGACGGAAAACTTGGAAATAAATTATTTGATTTTAAAGAAGTGAACAGAATAATTGCAATCGGCAGTGACGGTATGATGTGCGCAGTTAAAGAATCCCGATATACAATTTTTAAAAATAATTTTAATAAGCATATTGCGATAGGAAGCATT
>DAIPYE010000168.1:0-6947 GCA_036782915.1 Bacteroidota bacterium
TTTCACTGCTTCGCCTATCTGCCTCTTTTGCAAATATTTAATGATTCTGGGTCCGACAATAAAGCTGATCAGTAAAGCTGTAATAGCTGACAGCGCTGATCTGAATGTTATAAACCTGAACAGATCAAATCCCGGAGGATTAAAGTTTGTATTTAAATATTCTGCAAGTTTATAAAGCATTTTTTTTTATTTTGAAAATTTTTTAATTCATTTTACCGGATATTGCCTGAACTACTTCTTCCATTTTCATACCCCTTGATCCTTTTACATAAATTATATCACCTTTTTTCAGATTCAGCTGAAGCATTTTTATAAGATCATTTTTATCTTCGAAGTAAAAATTGTTTTTGATTTTTTTAGCATTCAGAAAAGTTTTATAAGATTCCTTTCCGAATGTATAAAGATTGTTAATTTTAATTTTCTCTGAGTATTTTCCGATTTCCGAATGCTCTTTTCCGCTCACTGCTCCAAGCTCCAGCATATCAGATAAGACTGCATACTTATTTCCCGTAGTTTTATACTCGATCAGAGTCTCAAGTCCCATTCTTACTGATTCAGGATTGCTGTTATATGTATCGTTAATAATTACCATTCCGTTTGCTTTTAAAACCTCCATTCTTTTTGATGATGAAGGTTTAAATTTCTTTAATGCTTTTTTAATACTGCTTTTTCCGATTTTGAAATAAAGCCCTACACTTGCCGCCGCCAGCCCGTTAAAGATCGAATGCTTGCCAAATGTAGATATACTAACTTCGAATTTTTCTTCACGGTATGCGATCCCGATCTCAGGTTCGAAGTTTTTGTTATAACCTTTAAATCTTCCCTTGACATCCGAATTATGGCTGTAAGAATAAGTAAATTTTTTTTCATTTTTAATTTCTCCTGAATAATTTTTTATGAAATTATCATCTGAATTAATGAATATTTTTGTGTCCTTCTTTTTTTTCAGGTAATCGAATAATTCAAACTCCGCTTTTGCAACTCCTTTCTTATCCTTAAAAAACTCAAGATGCTCCTTTCCGATATTTGTTATTAATCCGTAATCCGGTTCGGCAATCCCGCATAAATACTCTATTTCCCCGAAATGATTACAGCCGGCTTCCAGTACACAAAACTCATGCTCTTTATTCATCCTAAGTAATGTCAGCGGCAATCCAATATGATTATTAAAATTTCCTTCTGTTTTCAGGACACTGTATTTTTGTGAAAGAACGCATGCTATCAAATCTTTTGTTGTTGTCTTACCGTTACTTCCGCCAATGCAAAGAACAGGTATTCTGAAATTATCTTTATGTATTTTTGCAAACTGTCCGAGCGCCGCTGTTGTATCTTTTACTGCAAATAATTTCTCTTTCGGAAATTTGCTTTTGTTTCTTTTGTACCATGTTTCATTTATAACTGCTAACTTCACGCCTTTCCTGAAAACATCTTCTATGAACTTATGTCCGTCATTCTCTTCACCTTTGATCGCAAAAAATATGCTGTCCTTACTTATTATCCTTGAATCAATTCCGACACTTTTAAATAATTTTCTCTTTAAATCTATTCTGCCCGGATTTATTTTTTCAGAACCCGGTATTTTTAAAAGATCATCTGCTTTGATCATTTCTTATGCGGCAAGCAGTTTATATTTTTCCACTATTTCCTTATCATCAAAATGATTTCTGACTCCTTTAATCTCCTGATATCTTTCATGTCCTTTTCCGCAGATCAGTACTATATCTCCCGGCTTTGAAATTTCAATTCCTTTTTTAATTGCTTCTTCACGGTTTTCTATAACTTCATAATTTTTTTTATTCCTGATTCCTTTCAATATCTCACTGATAATTTCCATTGGCTCTTCATATCTCGGATTATCTGAAGTAATAATCGCATAGTCGGATAATCCGGTCGCAAATTCTCCCATGATCGGTCTCTTGGTTCTGTCCTTATTCCCGCCGCATCCGAATATTGTTATTACTTTACCGTTCTTATTTTCATGGATTACAATTTCTCTCGCCGCTTCTATTGCATTTTTCAGTGAATCCGAAGTGTGCGAATAATCTATAACTGCAATTGCTCCGTTGGGAAGTTTTAATCTGTTAAATCTTCCGTTCACTTCTTTGAAATTTAAGATCGATCTTTGAATCAATGAAATATCAATATTATAATTAAGAGCTGTCTCCATTGATGCTAAAATATTGTAAACATTGAATCTGCCGGACAGATCAGATCTGAATTTAAATGTCTTATCTCCGAAACTTGTTTCAAACTCAAGCCCGTTAAGAGACAGATTCACATTCTCAGCTTTCAAATCGCTTTCATTATTAACAGAATAAAATTTTCTGAATGCTTTGGTTTCATTTAACATTATCCTTCCGTATGGATCATCTGAATTTGAAACAGCAAAATTATTTTTATTCAAATTGTTAAACAGTATTTTTTTTGCTGCAAAATAATTATCCATATTCTCATGAAAATCCAGATGCTCACTTGTTAGATTTGTAAAAACTGCTGTGTCAAATTCCAGTCCATGTACTCTGTCCATTACAAGCGCTATTGAAGATACTTCCATTATACAGAAATCTGCTTTTAACTTTGTCATTTCTCCCAGCATTTGATTCATTTCAATGGAATCGGGAGTCGTCAAAGAAGAACTCATTTTAGTTTCTCCGTATTCATAATCAATCGTTCCTATCAGTCCCGCTTTGTAACCTGCATCTTCCAGGATATTTCTGATCAGATAAGAAGTTGTAGTTTTCCCATTTGTCCCCGTAACCCCGATCAGTCTTATATCAGACGAATTTTTGAAATAATATTCTTTACTCATTTCTGCCATAAGCTTTCTAATGTTTCCAACTTTGACAATTTCAACTTTCTCTTCAGAAGTCAGATCTTCTTCAGTAAAAATTATTACAGCACCTTTATTTATTGCGTTTCCTACAAATTTATTTCCGTCATCTTTTAATCCTTTTATTGCAAAAAAAATATTTCCGGGCTCTACTTTTCTTGAATCATATGCAAGTCCCGATATTTCAATATCATTTCTGAAATTGTGATCCATCCTTACTTTTACATTTGATATGATCTCGGAAATTTTCATTCAAATAAATTGATCATTGATTTTTACAATAGATTACTATCTTTGAATTTGGTAATTGCTTTGTTCCCGGCAAAGGAGACTGTTCGATTATTTTTCCGCTTCCGTTAATGAACACATCAAAACCGTCCGATAAAAGTGAGTTGATCGCCTTTCTTAAACTTAACTTCCTTACATCCGGAACGATCAGCAGTTTATCATCAGGAACTGTATTTTCCTTTACTACCAGATGTATTTTCAAATTATCATTTCTCGGAATTCTTTCATTCGGCAATGGGAACTGAGTCCCGATGAACTTAGCCGTATTTGAATTCTTTCCTGCGCTTTGGATTTCCGAATTTCCTGTGCTGTCAATGATTTCATACCTTATATTACTTTCAGAAAGTATCTCTCTCGCATCTTCTAATTTTAAATTTATTAAATTAGGTATTAAAACTTTCTGATCATTCTGTTCACTTATTGCCTGAATGTTGCTGTTATCTTTTGTATAGACCACATTTACAAAATCATTGGAAAGTATATTATTCGTACCTGTGAAATTTATTATTCTGTTAGCAATATTTTTAAAAATCGGAGCAGCTACTTTTCCACCGTAATACTCTCCCGATTGAGGGTTATTCAATATCACCGTTATCAGTATCTGCGGGTTGTCCGCAGGGAAATATCCGACAAATGAAGAATTGTGATTATTGCTTGAGTATTCTCCGTTTACAATTCTCTGAGCAGTTCCGGTTTTACCAGCTATACTTACACCTTCTATCTTTGCATCTGTCCCCGTTCCCCGCTCTACAACTCCGGTCAATAATGTAGTCATTGTTTTGGCTGTCTTCTCTGATACAACCTGTCTTATCTGTGTCGGTTTGGATTCATATATCGTGCTGTTATCCTGAGCTGTCTCTTTTTTTACAATATATGATTTCATCATCATTCCGTTATTTGCAATTGTCGCATAAGCATTAGAGATCTGCATCGCATTCACCTGCACTTCATATCCAATAGACATATAAGGAAGCGATACCGATGAAAAATCGATCGGCCTTTTGAGCATTCCTTTGTTTTCCCCGGGAAGCTCGACACCGCTGTATATTCCGAATCCGAAATCCCTGGCGTATTTATAAAATCTTTCATCACCGAGTTTCAATGATATTTTACTGAATCCGACATTACTTGACTGTTCAATGATCTGCTGAAATGTCATACTTGCCGAGCCGTGAACATCACTTATGTTAAGTCCCTTTACTTCGTTTATGTTGTCAGTTGATATGACAGAATTTTTGTCTTCAAGCTTTTCTTCTAAAGTTGCTGCTGCTGTGATCAGTTTAAATGTCGATCCCGGTTCGAAAATATCTGATATCACAGCATTCTTCATTCCGATCGTATCAGTAGCTGAAATGTTATTCGGATCAAAAGTCGGATTGGAAGCCATTGCAAGTATCTCTCCGGTCTTTACGGCAATTATCACTACTTTACCGCCATCTGCATTATAATTCTTTACACCGGCAGCAAGCTCTTCTTCAGCAAATCTTTGCAAATTCATATCCACTGTAAGCATGACATTATTTCCATTCTCCGGATCTTTCTTAGGGAAATCCATTGAAGGTCTGTTATTCCCCTTGCCGTCTCTCTGCATAATTACAAAACCGTCTTTTCCGGCAAGTTCATTTTCCAGGGAAAGTTCAATTCCTGTCTGTCCCTTGTTTTCTGAATTGGTGAATCCTAATATCTGTGATGCAAGACTGCCGTAATTATAGATCCTCTTTGGTTCTTTAAGTACGATCACTCCGTTGAATTTCAATGTATCCAGCCCGTTTGTCTTTGCTGCATCCACCTTCCTCTCCAGATAAACAAATGAAGAATTCTGAGAAGTCAGCTTTGAAAGATATTCTTCCTTACTTTTTCCAAATGTCCTTGAAAAAAACTCTGCAATTTCTTCAGGCTTATCCACCATATTCGGATCAGCCGCAAATGAAAATTCAAACGAGTTCGAAACAAGTACATTCATATTTCTGTCATAGATCAAACCTCTGTTTGGTGAAAGTACAATTTTATTTTCATATTGCTTTCTTGCAGCTATCTTGTATTTCTCGGAATCAATGATCTGCACATTTATAAGCTTTACAAGTATTACAATAAAAACCCCGAATAGAATAATAAACAGAAAGTTAATTTTTCTTCTCTGTATAACTGATCTGTCGGGCTTATTGTAATTTTTAAACTGCAATTTGTATTTTTTATATTACCGCAATTGTGATTTTTTAATAATTATGTTATTGCTTTCATCAGCTGAGTTTTCTCTGTAAACAAGATTGAATTTCTGAGAAGCAATTGTTCTTATCCTCTCAAAACTTTCCAGCTTTTCAGCATCTGTCCTCAGCATATTATTTATCTGCACATTTTTTTTGATCTCTTCTTTCAGTTCATTATTTGTTACCGAAAGCTTGTTGACATAAATTATATTACTTATGTAAATCACCAGAATTACCGATGTTACGATAAGTAAGATCAGGAAATAAAAAATTGATATTCTGTTATTTGATTTTTTTCTCAATGATTATTTTGAAATAATTTGTTTGATATAATTTTAAATAATTTCCGCAGCCCGCAGTTTTGCGCTTCGCGACCTTACATTGAATTTTATCTCTTCTCTTCCCGGCACTAGGGGTTTCTTTGTAAGGATTTTTAATTTGGGATTTACAATATCATCAAAGAACGGATTGTTACCGGGTTTCGAACTTCTTGATTCTTCTTTAAAAAAATTCTTGACGATTCTGTCTTCAAGCGAGTGATATGAGACAATCACTATCCTTCCGCCTTTTACAATTAATTCTGTTGAATCTTTTAAAACATTTTCAAGATTTTCCAGCTCTCTGTTTACTTTAATTCTTAATGCCTGAAATATTTTCGCAAGAAAATCTATTTCATCTTTTTTATTGATTTTATACTCTTCTCTTACTGTTTCGACAAGATCAAATGTCGACCTGAGTTTCTTCACTCTTCTTTTCTCCGTAATTGCTTTTGACAGTCTTTCCGGATTTCCAATTTCACCGTATTTATTAAAGATCTCTGTCAGGTCTTCTTTCCTGAAACTATTCAAAATGTCGGCAGCTGTAACATCATCTTTCTTAAATGCCCTCATATCAAGCTCCGTATCTTTCATAAAACTGAATCCATCTTCAGCTTCAAGCTGATATGATGATAAACCCAGATCTAAAACCAGTCCCGTGATCTTCTGAATTTTAATCTCATCAAGTAAATTTCTTAATTCACCGAAATTTCCGTTTACAAAAATTATTCTCTCTTTGAATTGTTCCAGCTTTTTCTTTGAATGTTCGAGTGCATTAAGATCCTTGTCAATGGAAATTACTTTATCAGTCTGTTTTAAATTTTCACAAATTAATTTTGTGTAACCGCCTCCGCCAAGAGTACCGTCTGCAATGATCTGATCTGCCTGATCTTCATTGATCAGTAATTTAATTGCTTCATGTGAAAGAACGGGGATATGAAAGTTTTCTTCTGACATTATGCATTTATCAAATCGTTAAGATCCGGACTCTATGAATTAATAATTTCTGAAACTTTTTCTGCAATCTGTTCATATGAACCTGTCACGGAGTTCTCATAGTTTTCCTTAATTTCCGGATCCCAGATCTCCATTTTATCAAGAAGTCCCAGTACAACTACTTCTTTTTTTAACTTTGCAAATTGCATCAGCTGTGGCGGGATGACTATTCTGTTCTGTGAATCTAGTTCACATTCATTCACATAATTTAAGAACTGTCTTATGAAAAATCTCTGATCTGTATTGAATTGATTGTATCTTGTTAAACCTGTTTTCACTTTTTCCCATTCATCAAGGGGATATACAAGC
>DAIPYE010000169.1:0-6851 GCA_036782915.1 Bacteroidota bacterium
ATAACATCTACTCCGCATCCAAAAACTGCATAATTAATATTGCTATTTTTCAAACATGTTTTATGTACGATTGTATCAATTCCACGGGCAAATCCGCTGATAACAGGTATATTCAGACTGGAGATCTGTTCTGTAAATTTTTCACAATTGTATTTCCCGTATTCCGTCGGATTTCTTGTTCCCACGATGCTCAAAGAATACTTATCTTTATCAGAGAATCTTCCTTTATAATAGAGTAAAACCGGCGAATCATAAATTCTTTTCAGATTCTCCGGATAATCTTTATCCAGAATACTTATTAGTTTAAAGTTATATTTACAGGCTTTTTTGTAAATTTCATCGAATTCTTTAAATATCCTGTCTTTATCTTTTACTGATCTCAGTATTGCTAAGGAGATGTTAGCTTCAATTCCCGCAATTCCCTTAAGTTCATTTATTGTACTCTTAAATAAATCCTCAGGTGATCTGAATTGGTTTAAAATATTCCTGATCTTGACATTTCCAAGTTTATTAACCTGTGTCAGAAAATAAATATACCTGTGTAATTCTTCTGAAGACAAATGATTTTGGTCTTTTTAAATTTACTTAATTTAACTTTCTAATAATATTACAAAATACATAATAAAAAACCACCATTTTTAATCTAACCATTATTTTGACCGTGTATTATGATTATTTTTCGAAATGAAATATTAATGCTGAAATAGAATAAATCAAAAGCTACTAATATTAAAAAAAAGCTAACCGCTTATTTCACTAAAAATCTCAAATTTAAAAGTATTTTCACTAATTTTTTAATTTGAATTATCTTAAAGTATTTTAACGGATCAATGATTCTATAAAAGGAATTCAAACATGATTCAAATAGTACCAATGGAAATACATAAATTAAAAATTTAATAATAAAAAAAATCAGGGCAGCTCACATTCCGCCCTGATTTTATGTTTGGGAAAATTAAATTTCCCTGTGTTTGTATCTGTTTTATTAACTAATACTTATATGATTTGATATTTAATTTATTTTATGGAGTGACATAGGAAATTCCCTGATTGTTTTCAGTAATAGAAAGATCTGCAGCATCTACATAATCATCACCTGTTAGGTCTTCAGGTACATAACCTGAAAGATCAATTGAATTTTCAACTGAAGACAGATCACTTGCGTCTATAGTCTGATCCTGATTCACATCACCGCTGATAATGCAATATGCTCCAGATTTTAAAACTGACAAATTTCCAAACGACTGTGAAACAGAAGTCGTAAAATCATAATTATAATTTCCGCCGGCAATAACTGTAACCGGAACTGAACTCCATGTTTCCAAACTGTTTCTGTGTTTTAAAACCATATAATAAGATCCTGCCGGTGCGTTATAAAATTCATAAGTTGCAAATCCTCCACCCGTTACAAATTCTTTAGACTGATCTGCCAGGTTGTACGGTGAAGCAGAATTTCTTAATTCGACTGTAACTGTATCAGGTGTCATTGACGACCCGTTTCTGAATCCCTCAATTCCCATTGTAATATTGAACGATAATGATGTAATGTTATCATATTTTCTCCAGACTTCATAAGCTGAGTTTCTGTCGCTTATTGTATACCATTCATTTTTATTGGGAAAAGCCAGATCAACTGTAGTAGATCCGCCGGGATTAGTTTGAGACCAACTCAATCCTCCGTTAGTAGTTTTTGCCGTTAATCCTCCGGTACCGCATGCAACTCCATGTTTAAGATTTATCCATTTGGTTTTCCAAACATAAAAATTCGGGACTAAATTTGATGAAATGTCCGTAAAAGTTGTTCCGCCGTCTACCGATCTTGCTATTTTATTTGTAGCACCGCCTCCATTTAAAATAATTATATCTTTCGACATTAAATAAAAATTACTCCAATTTCCTGAAAGTATGAAAGGATTTGTGGTTTTAATCCAATTCGTTCCGCCGTTTGTAGTTTTGTATAAAGAGCTCGACATAGCATAACCGGTGTTTGCATCCAGCATTTGAATACTAGTCACTTTGTATGCAGTACTGGTTTCAAGTGTCTGCACAGTAAAGCTTGCTCCGCCATTGGTGGTCTTCGCGCTAAATCCACCTTCAGTTGCAACCCAACCCGTATTTGCATTAACAAAACACATAGCTGTACTTGCCAATGCGTTCAATGGTGCAGGTAAAGTTAAATTAGTCCAGCTTGTTCCCCCGTTTGTAGTTTTTGACATTTCACCGATTCCCATAAAAGAGCTTCCTCCGCAGATATAACCGGTATTAGAATTTATAAATTGAATTACTTTTACTGATTGAGTACTTGGTGATGGCTTGGTTGTCCAGTTAGCGCCAGCATTTGAGGAAAATAAAATATTTCCTCCTTCATGAGGTCCTAACCAGTTATTACTTACTGCAGGCAATCCTGACGTGCCGGAGGTAGGTAAGTAAATACTTGCATATAATAAAGCATTATTATTATTTGTTACGGAATAATTCTTATTTCTCCATGAAGCCCCACCGTCGTTACTGATTGTTACTGCTCCGTCTATTCCCACAACTGCCATATCGCTCCCATTAACATCAATGCCGTAAATTATCTGACCGGTAGTAAAACGCGGCTGATTCAGATTACTGGCATCCTTAAAATAAATTGAACTCCAGTTTATACCGTTATTCGAAGATTTATAAATATTTGAATAATCTCCTGCTGAATAAATATTCCCTCCGTTATAAACAAGATCATGCTGTGGATTTGTTGAGGGAGCATTGGATTGTATCCAGTTATTTCCTCCGTTTGTTGTATAAGCAAAGTAATTTGTATTTCCGCATACATATCCGGTATTGGCATCTTTGAAAGTAATATCTGATAAAAATGAAACTGATCCGGGAGGAATTTTCAATGTCCAGCCTGTTGACGGATTATACTTGTATACTCTGTTTGGATTTGATTCGGAGCAAACAAATATATTACTGGTGTCTGTTGCATGAATACTGCTGAACTCTTCATTAGCAATAGCAGGACTGTTTGATCTGTCCACCCAAGATAATCCTCCGTCTGTTGTTTTAAAAAATTTTGCATTTCCTTTTCCCGTAAAATATCCTGTAAGAGAATTAATAAAATAAATACTTTTCACAGTACCACCTGCATTGCTATACTGAATGTAATTCCATGTGTTTCCGCCGTCAGTTGTTCTGGATATTTTACCGGCAGTCCCTGTACTTGATTGTCCTGCTACAATTCCGGTGTTTGCATCAAAGAACCATCCTGCATAAAGAGGTAACGTGCCCAGATAATCATTATCAGGATATGAAGGCGTCCCAACCTGCGAGTTTAAAGCCCAAGTATCACCGCCGTCAGTAGATTTCATAAACGTGCCTCCAAAACCGACAGCATAGAACGTTGAAGCATCAATAACTTTAACCCAGTTAATCGTATTTCCTGTAGGCTTGCCGTTAAGCCAGTACCAGCCGTTTACATCCTGCTGGGAATAAATGTCAGTAAAGCAGATACAAACAAATAAAAAAAGCAGTAACAGTTTTGATTTCATATTGATCTGATTTTAATTTATAAATAATTTTTTAACAATTTATTAAATATAGTACGTGAAAGCAAAGACAACTATTCATTGTAATACCCATATAATATAGATTGTATTCATTCAAGCATAATTTCTTTTTGATATTATTACATTTTAACTAACTGATAATACCCACATCAAAAACTCTTAAATAAAAAAAATATTTTTATTTTTTTAAAAATAAATTTCACAGAATAAAAAAATAAAAAATTGTTCAGGATTTTATATATATTTATTTGATAAGAAAAAATGTTCACATAAAAAAATCAGGGCAGCCCACATTCCGCCCTGATTTTATGAAAGAGAAAATTAAATTTCCCTCTGTTTGTATCTGTTTTATTAACTAATACTTATATGATTTGATATTTAATTTATTTTATGGAGTGACATAGGAAATTCCCTGATTGTTTTCAGTAATAGAAAGATCTGCAGCATCTACATAATCATCACCTGTTAGGTCTTCAGGTACATAACCTGAAAGATCAATTGAATTTTCAACTGAAGACAGATCACTTGCGTCTATAGTCTGATCCTGATTCACATCACCGCTGATAATGCAATATGCTCCAGATTTTAAAACTGACAAATTTCCAAACGACTGTGAAACAGAAGTCGTAAAATCATAATTATAATTTCCGCCGGCAATAACTGTAACCGGAACTGAACTCCATGTTTCCAAACTGTTTCTGTGTTTTAAAACCATATAATAAGATCCTGCCGGTGCGTTATAAAATTCATAAGTTGCAAATCCTCCACCCGTTACAAATTCTTTAGACTGATCTGCCAGGTTGTACGGTGAAGCAGAATTTCTTAATTCGACTGTAACTGTATCAGGTGTCATTGACGACCCGTTTCTGAATCCCTCAATTCCCATTGTAATATTGAACGATAATGATGTAATGTTATCATATTTTCTCCAGACTTCATAAGCTGAGTTTCTGTCGCTTATTGTATACCATTCATTTTTATTGGGAAAAGCCAGATCAACTGTAGTAGATCCGCCGGGATTAGTTTGAGACCAACTCAATCCTCCGTTAGTAGTTTTTGCCGTTAATCCTCCGGTACCGCATGCAACTCCATGTTTAAGATTTATCCATTTGGTTTTCCAAACATAAAAATTCGGGACTAAATTTGATGAAATGTCCGTAAAAGTTGTTCCGCCGTCTACCGATCTTGCTATTTTATTTGTAGCACCGCCTCCATTTAAAATAATTATATCTTTCGACATTAAATAAAAATTACTCCAATTTCCTGAAAGTATGAAAGGATTTGTGGTTTTAATCCAATTCGTTCCGCCGTTTGTAGTTTTGTATAAAGAGCTCGACATAGCATAACCGGTGTTTGCATCCAGCATTTGAATACTAGTCACTTTGTATGCAGTACTGGTTTCAAGTGTCTGCACAGTAAAGCTTGCTCCGCCATTGGTGGTCTTCGCGCTAAATCCACCTTCAGTTGCAACCCAACCCGTATTTGCATTAACAAAACACATAGCTGTACTTGCCAATGCGTTCAATGGTGCAGGTAAAGTTAAATTAGTCCAGCTTGTTCCCCCGTTTGTAGTTTTTGACATTTCACCGATTCCCATAAAAGAGCTTCCTCCGCAGATATAACCGGTATTAGAATTTATAAATTGAATTACTTTTACTGATTGAGTACTTGGTGATGGCTTGGTTGTCCAGTTAGCGCCAGCATTTGAGGAAAATAAAATATTTCCTCCTTCATGAGGTCCTAACCAGTTATTACTTACTGCAGGCAATCCTGACGTGCCGGAGGTAGGTAAGTAAATACTTGCATATAATAAAGCATTATTATTATTTGTTACGGAATAATTCTTATTTCTCCATGAAGCCCCACCGTCGTTACTGATTGTTACTGCTCCGTCTATTCCCACAACTGCCATATCGCTCCCATTAACATCAATGCCGTAAATTATCTGACCGGTAGTAAAACGCGGCTGATTCAGATTACTGGCATCCTTAAAATAAATTGAACTCCAGTTTATACCGTTATTCGAAGATTTATAAATATTTGAATAATCTCCTGCTGAATAAATATTCCCTCCGTTATAAACAAGATCATGCTGTGGATTTGTTGAGGGAGCATTGGATTGTATCCAGTTATTTCCTCCGTTTGTTGTATAAGCAAAGTAATTTGTATTTCCGCATACATATCCGGTATTGGCATCTTTGAAAGTAATATCTGATAAAAATGAAACTGATCCGGGAGGAATTTTCAATGTCCAGCCTGTTGACGGATTATACTTGTATACTCTGTTTGGATTTGATTCGGAGCAAACAAATATATTACTGGTGTCTGTTGCATGAATACTGCTGAACTCTTCATTAGCAATAGCAGGACTGTTTGATCTGTCCACCCAAGATAATCCTCCGTCTGTTGTTTTAAAAAATTTTGCATTTCCTTTTCCCGTAAAATATCCTGTAAGAGAATTAATAAAATAAATACTTTTCACAGTACCACCTGCATTGCTATACTGAATGTAATTCCATGTGTTTCCGCCGTCAGTTGTTCTGGATATTTTACCGGCAGTCCCTGTACTTGATTGTCCTGCTACAATTCCGGTGTTTGCATCAAAGAACCATCCTGCATAAAGAGGTAACGTGCCCAGATAATCATTATCAGGATATGAAGGCGTCCCAACCTGCGAGTTTAAAGCCCAAGTATCACCGCCGTCAGTAGATTTCATAAACGTGCCTCCAAAACCGACAGCATAGAACGTTGAAGCATCAATAACTTTAACCCAGTTAATCGTATTTCCTGTAGGCTTGCCGTTAAGCCAGTACCAGCCGTTTACATCCTGCTGGGAATAAATGTCAGTAAAGCAGATACAAACAAATAAAAAAAGCAGTAACAGTTTTGATTTCATATTGATCTGATTTTAATTTATAAATAATTTTTTAACAATTTATTAAATATAGTACGTGAAAGCAAAGACAACTATTCATTGTAATACCCATATAATATAGATTGTATTCATTCAAGCATAATTTCTTTTTGATATTATTACATTTTAACTAACTGATAATACCCACATCAAAAACTCTTAAATAAAAAAAATATTTTTATTTTTTTAAAAATAAATTTCACAGAATAAAAAAATAAAAAATTGTTCAGGATTTTATATATATTTATTTGATAAGAAAAAATGTTCACATAAAAAAATCAGGGCAGCCCACATTCCGCCCTGATTTTATGAAAGAGAAAATTAAATTTCCCTCTGTTTGTATCTGTTTTATTAACTAATACTTATATGATTTGATATTTAATTTATTT
>DAIPYE010000170.1:0-6793 GCA_036782915.1 Bacteroidota bacterium
ATAACTGCCGGAATGGGCGGCGGCACAGGAACCGGCGGAGCTCCTGCAGTGGCAAGGATAGCAAAAAGTGTCGGCGCACTGGTTGTAGCAATCGTAACAAAACCGTTTCATTTTGAAGGGAAACCCAGAATGGATCTTGCATTAAAGGGGCTGGAAAAACTGAAGAATGAAGTTGACAGTATGATAGCAATTCCAAATCAGAATATTACAAGACTCATAAATAAAGATGCAACCACAAAGCAGGCATTTGAACTTGCTGACAGAGTATTATACAATGCGACAAAAGGAATTTCAAAAATAATAATAGATACAGGTGATATAAATGTTGACTTTGCAGATGTAAGGACAATTATGAAAGACACAGGCGACGCGATGATTGGAACAGGAATAGCAACCGGAGAAAACCGCGCGGAGAAAGCCGCAAATGATGCACTGGTAAATCCTGTACTTGATGAGATCAATATTGAAGGTTCGAAATGTGTACTGACAAATATTTGCAGTAACGGCGCAGTAAGTTTTCTTGAAATAGAGAAGATCAATGAGATCGTTCAGAATGCTGCGGGAGAGGATGCGAAGTATATTTTCGGACTTGTGGAAGACGGAAGAATGGGAGATGAGATTATGGTTACAGTAATTGCAACCGGGTTCAGCAAAAAAAAGGAGATAATTAATAAAACAGAATCGAAGAAAGAAAATACATTTGAGAAGGATGATATTTTTGAAAAGAGTTTCAGCGGTAACGGCAGAATCACAAGTATGCCTTCTAATGAAGAGTTGAAAAATTATGATACACCGGCATTTGGCAGAAGGAAAATAGACCTAAATGAAGATCTGAGTGAAAACCTAAAGAAAATTAAAGTAGAAAATGATGATGATTTTGGATTTGAAGATCTGGATATTGAAGAGGATTTTTCAAAACCGGCATTTCTGAGAAGGCAGATGGATTAAGATTAACATAGTTTGATAAGAATTGTGTTGATCAAAATCGTGAAAATATTTTCAGAATAAATTGCAAATGTAAAAATTTTATAAGTTTTCAACTTTCAACAAAATAAATTTTTATCCTTTGTCTTTGATTTGTATCCGGAAAAATAATCCGGTTGAACACATTATTAAATAAATTGTTCAAAAAGTCTTCAGACTAAACTGATATTTAAATTACAAAGGGTTTACGGAATGCTTAATTATATCGACGGACTTAAAGGAGAAGAACTAATTAGATTTGAAAAATTCATTAACTCGCCTTATTTCAATTCCAACAAGAATTCCATAAAATTCTTTACATTCCTCAAAGAACATAAAAAATTTAACCCAAAAAATGTTTCGGCTAAAAAAAATGCTTTTACCTTTGTTTACAAAACAAAAGTTTATGACGATCTCAAATTCAGAAAATTAGTTTCAGACTATATAAAATTAACAGAAAAATTTCTTATGTATTCTGAATTTGAGAATTATTCTCCCCGAAACCGGATAATGCTTTTATCTTCATTAAGGAAGAAAGGTTACTCAAAAAGATTCGAAACGAATATGAGTGAACTCTTTGCGGAGCAGAAGAAGTCATTTCAAAAAGATGATGATTATTATATAAATCAGATCACTCTGGAAATAGAATATTATTCTTTTTACTTCAACAGATTTCAAACGGAATTTGCAGATTGTCTTCAGGATAAATCCAATAATCTGGATTATTATTTTGTATTCTGTAAGCTGCATAACTTTCTGGAAATGTATAACAACGAAGTAAATAAAGGTGTCACTTCAGGATTTAATAAAACTTTTTATACTGAAGTAATTGATTTTGTAGAAAAGAACAAATTATTAATTCAGAAAAAACATCCAAATCTATTCATAATATATAATGTCCTGCAGATGTTTGTAACGTCTGATAATTATTATCTGAAGGAACTTACAAACTATCTCAAATTAAATGCAAATAAATTAAAGCATGATAAATTAAAGCACTATTATAATTATCTTTTGTCATTTTATACAATGCAGATCAATAAAGGAAAAACAGAATACCGCCCTGAGATGTTCAAGGTTTTTGAATATATGTATATGAAAAATCTTTTTGTCATCGACAATGTCCTCACAGATCAGGAATATTCCAGTATAATAAACAACTCACTGGCTCTAGGAGAATACGAATGGGCTGATAAGTTTTTAATGAAATATAATAAATTCATTGATCCTGTAATTGCAAACGATGCATTTCATCTTGGCAAAGCGAAAATTTATTTTTATACAAAGAATTATGAAGAACTATACCCTCACCTGAATGAAGTGAAATACATAGATTCTGTATATTATTTCAATTCAAAAGTCCTGCTGGCAAAAGTTTATTTTGAAACCCGAAATATTAATTCACTTGAGTATGTAGTGGAAAATCTCAAGCAATATATCAGAGGAAGGGAAACATTAACTGCCGAACTGACCTCCACAGCAAAGATCTTTATTAAATGTATTTATGCTTTAATCAGAATAATTGAAGAACCTAACGTTAAAAAACGAAGATCTGCTATGCTTATGCTGAAGAAAGAGCTTGACAACTCAAAGAAGTTTGTCTCTTCGAAAAACTGGTTTTATGAGAAACTCTATGAGCTGAAATAATTAAAAGGTTCAGTTCTCTTCCCGCTGTCCGGCAACAAAATAATTTAATTTTTTGGCTGAATCCTTCTTTTGAATAACATTTGGATATTAGGATTCAGCTAAAATATTACTGACATTCTTGAAGTGGAAATAATCTTACAAATAAATTACAGATCTTAATATTTTTAAATTTATACTAAATAAAAACTAAAATGAAAATAAAAACTTTCTTTTTATTTATAATTATTCTTCAGAGTAATTCCGAAATTTATTCCCAAACTACTCAATGGCGGGAATTGCCGGGAGTGCCTTTTAGTTCCAGATATGAAGATGTTTATTTTATTGATGCAAATACTGGCTGGACAATGTATTATAACATTGTTTATAAAACAACAAATGGCGGAAACAATTGGGTTAGTTATAATCAGCAAGGTTCAAACAGTAATAGAAGTATAGGGTTTTTTGATTCGGAAGTTGGATTGATAGGCCAATTAAATTTAGATGTACCAATGACACGCACTACTAATGGTGGGGTAAACT
This sequence comes from Bacteroidota bacterium, assembly GCA_036782915.1. Classification (GTDB taxonomy): domain Bacteria; phylum Bacteroidota; class Ignavibacteria; order Tepidaquicellales; family Tepidaquicellaceae; genus JAEUSI01. The sequence continues at coordinate 3,130 of DAIPYE010000170.1, forward strand.
GGACTGCTGTTAATTCATTTCCGACCCCTAAACCTGTTGGTATATGCGGAATATCCATTGTTAACAATAACACAGCTTACGCCTGCGGGACATATTATAACAATGCTAGAGCATATAAGACGACGGACAAAGGAATAAACTGGTCTTTAGTTTTTAATGACACATCACTTGCCCGCGGATTGGTTGATTGTTATTTTTGGAGTGAGGATTCAGGTTTAGTTGTCGGGAGATATTATTCATCAAATGTATCCGAGCCTAATTCTGTTGTCCTTATAACTACAAACAGCGGCAATACTTGGCAAAGAGTTTATAAATCAAGCCGAACTAAAGAGTGGTGTTGGAAAATTTCTTTTAACTCAAAAAATTTTGGAGTTGTAAGTATAGAAAGGTTTACAGCAAACGGATTATCATATTATCTAAAAACTACTAATGGTGGATTTAACTGGACTGAATATCCGTTTTTTGTATTTGATCAGGAGGGAATTGGTTTTCTCAATGAAAATACGGGCTGGATTGGCGGCTATGGAGGAGCAACAAGAGAAACTATTGATGGAGGTCTGAACTGGCATACTGTCACTTATTTAGAATCAGTGAATCGCATAAGATTTATTAATGATACATTAGCTTACGCCGCAGGGAGAAGAATTTTTAAATATTCACGGGATCCTGTTGGAATTTCATCCACCAGCACAATTGTACCTGAAAAGTTTTATTTATCACAAAATTATCCAAATCCATTCAATCCTCTTACTTATATAAAATTTGATCTACCTGCTGTAGGAAATAATAATTCAATAAAGGTAGTAATGAAAGTATATGATGCATTGGGAAATGAAATAAGGGAATTAGTAAATAACAATCTGAATCCCGGAAGCTATCAGGTTTCTTTTGATGGAGGATATTTTGCAAGCGGTATTTACTATTATACATTTCAATTCAATGGAATAAATGCGGAAACAAAGAAAATGTTGTTAATTAAGTAAGGATTTTAATTTCATCGCATAAGATTTAATTTCCAGCCGCTTACGGCGAAAGAAAAATAAATAAAAAAATTCTGAAAAACACATAATTGTCATTCCAGCAATCTCCCGGAGATGGTAACTTCTGTGTCATCTAATCAGCTAAAAAACTTGAATGGATCCCCGACAAAAGATTTCGGGGATGACAAAGTGTAAAAGATTTTATTCAGAAGTCTCAAAATATGAGACACGGCAGTAACAAGAATAAAATAAGAATACTCTCAAAGTCAGCGGTTCTGACAAAAATTTACAATCACTTGTAATTTCCATCAAATGAATATATATTTGCACTGACAAAAATCAAACCCCGGAAGGAGGGATGTCATTATGAGAAAAACCTATATAAATAATAAAATAAAATACATAACAGGCATCCGCCGGATAAATCTTCAGATAGATTCAATTCAATAAAGTAATTTTTCAATTATAAGCAGAATTTTTAAACTGCGGATGCTAAACAAAGCTCCGCAGTTTTTTTTATGCTTTTTACACAAATTTTAAAAATTAAAAAAAATAAATTGAAAATTACATTAAACAACATCGAAGACATTTCAGAAGAAACAACAACTTTTGAAAAATTCAAATCAAGAAAAAGAAAATTAACACCGGGAAAAAGAAACGTGAATCAGCTTGTAACAGCAGGTCTGAACGGATCTGTTTTTAACAGAGCTGATCTGGAAGAATTACGTGACAAAGGAATATTAGACGAGATCATCTGCATCATAAAGAGCGGAAAGGAAGCGTCAGTATATCTTGGAAAAGTATTAAATGAATATATGGCTGTAAAAATTTATACAGACCTGCGGGTTCGCTCATTCAGAAAAGATGACATATACCGGCAGGGAAGATTTGTCGGTGATGCAAGAATGGAGAAGGCGATAGATCAGGGTTCGGAAAAGGGACTTGATGCTCATCAGATATTGTGGGTGCAGGAAGAGTTCAGACAGATGAAATTTCTTTATGATGCGGGAATACCGGTACCGAAACCGATCGCAATTTCAGGGCTGGTGATCTTAATGGAATTTATCGGAACGGATCAGGAAGCATCAGAAAGACTTTCTGACTGTGATCTGGATAAGGAAGAGGCGGAAGATGCTTTCAGACAGTCTCTGAAAATACTTGATTCCATTGTAACGGCGGGAAGAATTCACGGTGACTTTTCAGCTTTCAATATTCTCTGGCATAACGGCAAAGCGGTAGTTATAGATTTTCCTCAGATCGTCAGCATTGAAAGGAATTCCTCTGCGAAAGAGTTATTATACAGAGATATTAATTCGCTTTGCAAGTCGTTTAAGAGATTTAAGATCGATGCTGATCCTGAGAGAATATTCAGCAGATTAGTGAGGAAGATTGATTTCTGATATGTTGCAGGAAATATTTACCACAAAGGCACGAAGGCACAAAGAGTAATATTCAAAAAAAATTTATTTTCACCACATAGCAACATAGAAACAAAGAAAAAAAAACAAAGAATCAGATTTTGAAAAATATTTACAAAGTAATCTATGATACTATGTGACTATGTGGTTATAAAACTTGTTTCAAAGCGGAGGTATTGTCAACGAGAAGGAAAAAACTTTTTTCCCTTAGTGTCTTTGTGTCTTAGTGTAAAAAACAGAATTGATCAGAAAGGCATATCTTACAACACATATATTTAATATTTTGACAGAAATATTTTTAACAGAAAGGAAAGAAAGTATATGGAATTTTTTTCAACGGAAGTTATCATTGTAATTACAATAATATTATTTGCGCTTGCGACAGAGTTAGGGTACAAGTTAGGAAATTTTCATTCGGCTGAAAAGAAAAAGGAGCTGGAAGAAATATCTTCATCCAATTCTACTGCTGTACTTGGGATGCTTGGATTCATTCTTGTGTTTACATTCGGGATAGTTTACAGCAAGTATGATACCAGGAGGGAGCTTGTTCGTGAAGAAGCAAATCTGATCCGCACATCCTGGCTTAGATCAGCATTCCTGCCTGAACCTGACCGGGCTGAAGCTGCAGGTTTATTCAGGCAATACCTGACTTTAAGGCTTGATATAGCCAAGACAAAAGATTTTGACAAAGTAATGTCAGCGATAGCTGAGTCAGATAATATTCAGCATAAGCTTTGGGAAATGGCGGTAAGAAACGGATTTAAAGATCTGAATTCTGACGTTGCTGCATTATACATTGAGTCACTGAATGAAATGATAAACATACAGGCGGTAAGGGTTGCTGTAGCTATACAGGCAAGGGTACCGGGATTTATCTGGATATTTTTATATCTGCTTGTTTTTCTGGGGATGTTCAGTCTCGGATATCAGTCATCAATTAAAATGGCAAACAGAATTTCATGGCTTTCTCCGGTGATGATAATAACTTTTACGATGATGATAACATTGATAGTGTTACTGGACAGGTCGGATAGTATGTTCATAACTGTATCGCAGCAGCCGCTGATAGATCTTATGTCATGGATGGGGACTAAATAACTGTATTGGCGTTTTGGAAGGCTCAACGCCCACACAGAAGGGAAATCCGTTTAAAATGTTTTATTTTTTTATGTAAGGTAAAGATGATAAGGTTTGAACGCGCAGCGGGAACTACTCAAAATGTCAGGGTAGAATTACCAACCGGACAAAAAAAAATGATTTTAAGAA
>DAIPYE010000171.1:0-6694 GCA_036782915.1 Bacteroidota bacterium
GTTCAGCATCACTGTTAACAAAACAATCAATACTCATCTTAACTATCTTCTTTACCTTCATTGTCATTTCACCGACACGCATTTTTAGTAACAGCTCACGGTAGCCGGACATTGGCTCGGTTCTTTCGGATATATTTACGGCAATGTCTCCCATTCTTTCCAGATCATTGTTTATCATTAATGCTGACATAATTAATCTAAGATCAAATGCGACAGGCTGCGTCAGTGCAAATATTCTCTGGCAATGTTTATCTATTTTTATATCATACTTATCAACTTCATCATCACGTCTTATAACTGTTTTGGCAAGTTCCATATCACCTTCAAACAATGCTCTGATAGCAAGTTCTATCTGCTCTTCTACCAGGCTTCCCATTTTAATGATCTTTGTCTTTAGCTGTTCAAGCTCTTCTTCTAAATAATGATACATAATTTATTGTATAATTTTATATTAATATATTAAAGTAATATTTAAAATCAAAATTAATTATTAACCGAATCTTCCGGAAATATAATTCTGAGTTCTTTCGTGTTCCGGTTTTGTAAACATTCTGCTGGTATCGCTGTATTCAATTATTTCTCCTGAAAGAAAAAATGCGCACTTATCGCTGACTCTGGCTGCCTGCTGCATATTATGCGTAACAATTACGATTGTTAAATTCTTTTTAAGTTCAAACATAAGCTCTTCAATTTTTGAAGTGGAGATCGGATCCAGCGCGCTCGCAGGTTCATCCATCAAAAGTATTTCAGGATCTACAGCCAAAGCTCTTGCAATACACACCCTCTGTTGCTGACCGCCGGATAATCTCATTGCAGATTCATCAAGCCTGTCTTTCACTTCTTCCCAGATTGCTGCACGTTTACAACTTAACTCCACTATCTCTTCAAGCTGCTTCTTTTTATTTACACCGTTTATTCTTGGACCGTATGCAACATTCTCAAAAACAGATTTCGGAAAAGGATTTGATTTCTGAAAAATCATTCCGACTCTTTTTCTGAGAGATACAACATCTATGTTACTGTCATAAATATTTATTCCGTCAATAATAACTTCTCCTTTAATTGTAACATTGTCTATTGTATCATTCAATCTGTTCAGGGTTCTCAGAAATGTAGATTTACCGCAGCCTGACGGACCAATAAGCGCAGTGATTCTGTTTTGAGAAATTTCTATGCTGATATTTTTCAAAGCATGATTGCTTCCGTAAAAAAGATTTAAATCCTTCGTATGTATCTTATCTTTTATCAAATTAATTTATTTATCCGGATATTTATTAATAGTTTTATAAATTTCTTAAATCAAGAAACAACCTTTCCGTCATTCAGATTTATGATCCGGTCGCATTTATCTGCAAATTCCTCATTGTGAGTTACAATTACAAATGTTTGTTTATATTTTTTTCTCAGATCAAAAATAAGTTCGATTATAGAATTTGCATTTTCAGTATCAAGATTTCCCGTAGGTTCATCTGCAAGTACGAGTTTTGGAGAATTGATCAGTGCGCGGGCAATTGCCACACGCTGCGCTTCTCCTCCTGACAATTCAGACGGCTTATGCTCCATTCTGTCCTTTAGTCCGACTTCACAAAGAATTTCTTCCGCTTTTTTTCTGTCGGGGCTGCCGGAGATCATTGAAGGTATTAGCACATTTTCAATTGCAGTAAACTCCGGTAAAAGATGATGAAACTGAAATATGAATCCTATAAATCTGCTGCGGAATTCAGCGATCTGCTTTTCTTTTTTTGCAAACACATCATCCCCGTCTATAAAAATTTTTCCGGAATCCGGATTATCAAGCGTCCCGAGTAAATGGAGTAATGTGCTTTTCCCTGCTCCGGATTTACCGACTATAGTTACAATTTCTTCTTTATAAATTTCTAAATTAATTCCTTTCAGAACTTCAAGTCTGGATTCTTTTGTAACCGGATATGATTTTTTTAAATCTACAGCCTCTATCAATACTTGTCTTTCAGTCATTTATAAATTCTAAATAATTTTATTGATCAAAAATTTTTAAATCATCAGAAAAGATATCTATTCCCATCTGATCGCGTTTACAGGGTTAAGCTTTGCAGCTCTTCGTGAAGGATACAATGATGCGAGAAAACATAATATCATTGCTGCTACAGGAATATAGATAAAGTCAGAAAATCTTAATTCCACCGGCAACGAACTGATCTTATATATTGTTGCATCAAGTTTATAAAACTCAAATTGGATCTGGGCAAGAATAATAACCAGTCCCAGAAGTGTTCCAAGCACTACACCTATAACTCCAACATAAATTCCTTCTGTCATGAAAATATTTGTGATCATCTTATCTGTTGCTCCCATAGATTTCAAAACTCCGATATCTCTTTTCTTTTCTATTACGGTCATTGTCAGAGAGCCGAGGATATTGAACGAAGCAACTGCAATTATCAGACTCAGAATTATAAACGCAACCCATCTTTCTACTTTTAACAATGAATAAAAATCTTTATGCAGATCATACCAGGTTGAAACAGTATAATCATTACCCAGTGCGTTAATTAGTTTGCTCTTTTCCTTTTCAGAATCATTTATATCGCTTAATCTCATTTCAATGCCGTTGACTTTATTATCAAGCTGAAATAGATCCTGTGAATTTGAGATCGAAATATAAGCATAGTTTCCGTCATAATCCTTATTGTCAGAATCATATACTCCGTTGATCACAAATTTCTTTGTCCGCGGATCTACAAACTGTGTAAGCGAACTTTCAAGTCCTACAGGACTCAGCAAAGTAAGCGTGTCACCGGGTCTCGCTTTGATCTTATTCATTAATGAGTAACCAAGTACAATGCCTCCGTATTCTCCTTTGTCAGAAAGATCAAACTTCCCGAATTTTACCAGATCCTTTACGCCGGAAACATTTCCTGTTTCATTTTCATCAACACCTTTTATGAATACAACTTCATTGCTGATCTCATTTGCAAGCATTCCCTTATTCAATGTATATGGAGAAGAGGACTTTATTCCAAGATCATTAATTTTTCCCTGAAGTAATTTGAAATCAGCCAGTTTTGTATTTCCCGAAGCTTCTACTCTTATGTGAGGATCGAAACTTACAAGAATTCCCGTGACCTTGCTGCTGAATCCGTTGAATACAGACAATACAATTATAAGCGCGGCAACTCCGATAGTAACACCGACAATGGAAATCAAAGAAATAATGGATATAAAATTAAATTTCTTTTTCGAAAATAAATATCTTCTCGCAATAAATAATTCTACACTCAAATTTTAATTATTTAAAATTCTATTCATCAAATACGATCACAGACTCCTGATACTGTCTTACTTTATTTTTATCAATTTTATCTATAAGCATTTTTTTCAGCTCCTGCTGTTTTCCTTCAATATTTTTATCGCTGTATAATTTCTTTATTTCATATTTTACATGAAGAACCCTGTTTTGAATAATGTGTCTTGAAATTCCTGCAGGCAGTCTTAAATTATTATTTGCAATTTCCACAATATGCTTTTTCTGAAAGTCAGGGAAAACAATTAGAGTCCCCTTCCTTCTTGTATATTTCCTTATGTCGGAAAACTTAATATCACATTCGGATCTGTCGAAACTGTAATTTTTGAAATAAAGATTTGTGATTTCATGGATCTGTGTCAGCATTTCATCCATATCTTTTGAAAGCTTGATCAGAATATTATCTTCCCTGAATATATCGGCAGCAAGTAAATAATTAAAATTCCTGTTTATATAATCAGACCCACTTTCAAACGAAACTGATTTATATGAGATATTTTTTGAATCACAATAATCTTTTAATTTTTCAATATGGAAATCATAAATAAGATGATTCCATTTATCAAGTCTCAGCTCTTTATCCTTATAATCCAGCACCTGCGCGAGAATTAACTTACATCCGATCTCTTTTAATGAACCGTAACGATTCGCGCCGTCAAGTAAAATAATATCCTTCCCGTGCCTGCCGACAATAACCGGATTCATCAGGTACTTTGCCTTTGATATTCTGTTGTAAATATTTCTTAAACGGATATTCTCTGTGGCTTCGTGAAGTTTGATTTCGGAAAGTTTTAATATCTCCAGATCGAAATAGTTATCTGTGTAATTTATCAATACTCTTTATTATAATTTAATTTGGTTTAATTTTATAAGGAACCTCATGACAAAGATGTTAGAATTAGTGTCTTTACGAATTTTTCCCTGAAAATTCGATCAATCCGTGTTTATCAAGTTTGATCTCAATTGTATCACCGGGAAGGTAATCAGCATTCAGTATTTTTTCCGAAAGTACATTCGTAATGTGCTTCTGAATTGTTCTTTTCAAAGGTCTTGCGCCGTATGCAATATCAAAACCCAGCTTGCCTAACCAGTCCTTTACTTCATCATCGATTATCAGTTTCATCTGATTCCTCTCTATCTTTTCCTTGAGATATTTCAGTTGAAGATCCACTATAACTCTTATGTCATTTGATGTCAAAGGTTTGAATAAAATTATTTCATCCACACGATTCAGAAATTCAGGTCTGATAGTTGACTTCAAAAGATCCATGAGTTTCACTCTTAATTCATTCATAACTTCATCTTTATTATTCTCATTTATCAGATGCATTTTTTCCTGAATTAAATGTGATCCGAGATTTGATGTCATGATAATTATCGTGTTCTTAAAATTAACCGTTCTCCCCTGCGAATCAGTAAGCCTTCCTTCATCAAGTACCTGCAGCAGAATATTAAAAACATCGGGATGCGCTTTTTCTATTTCATCAAGAAGCAAAACACTGTAAGGTCTTCTGCGGACAGCTTCGGTTAACTGACCGCCCTCTTCATATCCCACATATCCCGGAGGAGCTCCGACAAGTCTTGACACGGAAAATTTTTCCATATACTCACTCATATCAATTCTCACCATTGCTTTTTCATCATCAAATAAAAATTCCGCAAGAGCTCTGGCAAGCTCTGTTTTTCCTACACCGGTAGTTCCAAGAAATATAAATGAACCGATAGGTCTGTTTTCATCCTGCAATCCCGCCCTCGATCTTCTGATGGCATTTGAAACTGCTATCACTGCATCTTCCTGACCAATGACCCTTCTCATAAGATTCTCTTCCATGTGAACAAGTTTTGCTCTCTCGCTTTCAAGCATCTTCGTCACGGGAATCCCCGTCCACTTTGAAACAATCTCCGCAATATCTTCAGCATCAACTTCCTCTTTAAGCATTTTATTATCTTTCTGTATTTTAGAAAGCTCTTCCGATTTTGCTTCTATGCTTTTCTGAAGCTCGATAATTTTTCCGTATCTGATCTCGGCAACTTTCGCAAGATTACCTTCACGTTCATTTCTCTCCGCTTCGGTTTTTAAAGATTCAATTTCTTCTTTTGAAGACCGGACTGATTTTATCAGATCTTTTTCCAGATTCCAGTGAGCAACCAGCGAATTTCTTTTTTCGGAAAGTTCAGCAAGCTCCTTCTCAATTTCCTCCAGTCTTATCTTTGTAGGATTGACCTTTGAAGTATTCTTTGCCATAAAAATTATTTATTTATGGTGTAAAAATAATAAAATTCAGATGCAGAAACTATGGATTAAAAATTCAAAAATTGTTATTTGTCCTTCGTTGCCCAGGATATTTTTTAAATGCAAATTTTGTGAAGATTTTGAGTAAAAAATTACAAAAATATAAAAAAGTTCAGAAGAATCCCGCCTGCGAGAAAATGGCGTTAATAATTTTAGTTTGAAAGCGTTAAGAAAGATTTTCGAAGTTAAAAGTAAAAGAAGAATCTAAATTCCTGCATGAAAATCTTTTAGCTTTCAAACTAAAATTTAGCCATTTTATCGCCAGCGGGCGATTTTTCTTTTGCAAGCTTTTCTTTTCATCGCTGAAAAGAAAAGCGAGATGGTTTTAATAAAAAATATTTTTTTCAACGTTTTGGGCAGAGTTGGATTTTTATGCATCTGCCTGCATCTTTTGGGATGGATCTATATGAAAGGAATTACCTTTTATTGAGTGATGATTCGGATAGATTATACAATTGTTAAGATCTCTTTTTTAAAATAAAACTCACAATGTATCCCATTGCACAAGTTCCCATTTCCACTTTTTATCCGTTACACTCATGGACAATTCGCACATCATATCTTTGTCGCCGCATATTACCACAAAATGTGTGGAAAAATTATCCCCGGCGGGAATATCCCAGCTCTGCAGCATTTCAGTTACTTTGTAAACGTCATTTTTCCATTTAAATCTGACGATACTTATCTTTTTATTGTTAAAGTGAACGATCGCTTCGACCGGCTCGAATACCTGATTTGCTAATGCCATAAATTTTACCTTAATGATTTATGGGTAAATTAAGTAATGAAGAAAACAAAATCAATAATGAAATTTTAATTTGTGCAGATCAGGACTGTTGGAAGGAGTCAGAACTTGTAAGAACTCTTGAAAATCAATTACATTTTTTTTCACCCCCGTTGGAGTCTCCAAGCTCTTCGCAACTCCAACGGAGCAGTCATTAAATTAATATTTAAATTTCATTTCAGTTAATGAGGCAGAGTTCCGAAGAAAACGGAGACTCTTCCGCTGGAGAAATTTTCATTACTTTCCAAAACTCTCAATACCAAAAACTCCCAAAAAAGTAGGGATTTTTTCGTGCATACCTCTAAAGTCCCTGTTTACAATGCTTTATAAGACC
>DAIPYE010000172.1:0-6642 GCA_036782915.1 Bacteroidota bacterium
TTCTTTTTGCAATGTGCTCTGCCACCGATACATACGATATAGCTCTTGCATCACAGTATACTGATATTTGTGAATCAATGTATGACGGAGATCCTGCGGATCAAAATGCTAACAGTAAACTTGATTTTACTGACTGTATAGCTTTTGAAAATTTTTCTGTGGAAATGAATCCTTATGTTTATGAATATTCCAACATTGATGTTACAAATGAAATTGTCGGTGTCGGACAGTTCAATGATAATTTTAAACTTGTTGATTTTTCGGCAAAGTTTGATCCAGTCCCGTCAATGCTTACACAAGATCATACAGCTTTGATAAACGGATTTATGGGGCAGACAACCTCATTCAGAAGAAATTTACTGAAAAAGAATGTAACCATACTCGGCATGAGTGAGAATTATGACTTTGTAAAATATATTCACGGTAATTACGGAAAGGGGACATTCACATTATATGCCGGACATGATCCTGAAGATTATCAGCATGCTGTTGGAGATGAGAAAACTGAATTAAAAAACTTTCCAAATTCACCCGGATACAGATTAATTTTGAACAATGTACTTTTCCCTGCAGCAAAAAAGAAAAAGCTTAAAACTTGAAATTCATTTCATCTGTAAATCCGGAATATTTTAAAAAAGTATTTATTGTCAGAATATTATTATTTGTATTTTTAACTGTTTTCGTTTTTTCCTGTAAAAAAAATTCACCGGAAAATCAGACTGAAGTTAAAACTGAATTCAGTTTAAAAGATGATGCCGGCATTGAATGTAAATTTAATTCCCACCCTTCCAGAATAATTTCACTTGCTCCTAATATTACAGAAGCACTGTTTGCTATAGGCGCTGACTCAATGGTGGCAGGCGTTACAGACCTTTGTGATTATCCTCCTGAGGCAAAATTAAAAATCAGAACAGGGAGTTACCTTAATCCTGATTATGAAAAAATTCTTTCACTTCAGCCTGACCTAATAATCATGTATGCAGAAAGCACTTCGCAACCAATATACCAGGCATTGAAAAATTATAATCTGAAGATTTTTGTAAGTAATGCAAAAGATATTGACGGGGTAATCAAAATGATAAAACAGTTTGGAACAATTACCGGGAAAAATGTAAAAGCCGATGAGATCGCTGATTCAATTTCAGCATTAAGAAATTTTTACATTTCATTAAACAGAAATATCATTCCCAGGAAATCTCTGATTATAGTTTCAGTTAATCCTCTGATGACTGCAAATAAAGAAACATTTATAAATGAGGTAGTTGAACTTTCCGGATTTAATAATATTTACAAAGATCAGATAATTGAATATCCTCTGATAAGTTATGAAGATGCCAACATCAAGAATCCCGAATTTATAATTCTTCCGGGAGATACAAACAATCCATCGAATTACAACAAATACAGAAATGAGCTAAGTGAAAAGCTGAATACTGCAGATGCAGTGAAACAAAGCAAATTTATTTTTGCTGATGAGAATGTACTATTCAGACCGGGACCAAGAGTTCTTGACGGAGTAATTTTGTTAAGGAATAAGCTGCAGGAATTTTAGTTAAACTTTTCCCAAATTCACTTTCACTTTATCAGAAGAATTTTTATTGTTTGTGAAAAGCCGACTATTTTGTTAGCTGATAAATTTTCAAAGGAATTAGATGCTTTATTTGTAAGAGTTAAGAAATAAATACCACCGGCAAGATCACTTCCGTTAAAATCCAGTTTGTAATTTCCGGGCGGCAGTTCAGATTGAAGAATAGTTTCAATTTCTTTTCCAAGAACATCATAAATTTTTAAAGTGACAAATTCTTTTTTATAAATATCAAACTCCAGTTTTGTAACAGGATTAAAAGGATTTGGGTAGTTTTGATGAAGTTTAAATGCTTGTGGTAAAGAAACAGAATTTGAATTTACATTTGTTATAATTCCGCCGGTTGTTGTTTTAAGAATTTTTCCGTTCTCACCGACAGCCCAGCCTGTATGAAAGTCTGTAAAATAAATTGAAAATAAGTGATCAATAGTTCCGGTAACTTGTGTATTCCAGTTCAGCCCGCCATTGGAAGTTCTTACAATACTTCCGTAATATCCGGAAGACCAGCCGGTAAGTGAATCCGTAAAATAAATTGAAATTGAATAAGCGTTAACTCCTGAAGCATAACCGATCCAGTCCTGCCCACCGGAAACTGATTTTAAAATTTCCGGACCGAAAGTAGTATTATCATAATATCCAGTCCAGCCGTGAAGTGAATCACTGAAGAAAATAGAATTTAAAATTAATTTTCCGTCTATAAACATTTCCTCCCAGATATTTCCTGCTGTTGTTGTTTTTAAAATTATCCCGTAGCCTGAGATCCAACCTTTGTTTTGATCAATGAAATAAACAGAAGTAAATCTTAGATCAGCCGAAAATTTCTGAATGTTCCAGATATTTCCGCCGTCCGTAGTATTAAAAATAACTCCGCTGTCACCAACCGCATATCCGCTCACTTCGTCAGTAAAAAAAACAGAACGGAGTTTTTTATTTGTAATATGTCGGACAATCCAGTTATTTCCAGAATCGGTTGATTTTAAAAAAACACCACTGTCACCGACAACATATATATTTTTATTTGAAATTAAAGAAAGAGAAAGAAGAGTTTCAGTAACGCCACTTTGAAGTTTTAACCAGTTGTTTCCCGAATCTGTAGTTTTCAGAATTGTACCATTTGCACCGCAAATATATCCGGTAAGTGAATTAATAAACTTTACAGAATGTAGCGAATCTGAAAAGCCGCTGTTCTGATTTATCCAGCCGGATTGAGAGAAGGAATCAGCATAAAGTATAGTCAGCAGTATAAATAAAATTATTTTCATTGAATATTTTTGAATGAAAAATATTGAATATTTTTTGTAATTAAATTAAATAATAAATACTAGGTGTGCCACATCTTAAAAATGTGGCACGAGTAGTTTTTTGTGATTTTAAAAAATCAATAATTTCCAAATTTTTTAATACCATTTCAAAAACAAAGCTTTTCCAAAAACAAGATTCCAGAATTCCCATAATCAAATAAGATTTTGAACTAAATTTTTTTTTCCCAATTTCAAATTGCTCTAATTTCATTGTTTCTAAAATACAAATTCCTGTCTAAGATTAAAAATTATTTTGACATTTACTCTTTTATTCAAATTGAAAATATTTTGAACAAAGTTGCGGATAAATGTTAAATTAAGTAATTAAATAATTTTCATATAATTAGATATTTAGAAATTTAAAATGTATTAAACATTTATAAAAAATTACAAAAGAATTTCCCATTTTGATACTTATTTTCAAATCTCAAATGCTTAAATTGTTAATATGATAGCATTAAACAATATTTCCATGCGTTTTGGGTCGAAAGTGCTTTTCGACGAAGTTACGATCCGTGTTGCCGGTAAAGACAGAGTGTCTCTTGTAGGAAGCAACGGAGCAGGAAAGTCAACCATGCTCAAGGTTTTTGCAGGGTTAATAAAACCGGATGAAGGTGAAGTAGCAATTTCAAAACATACTACTGTAGGTTATCTTCCGCAGGAAGGAATTGAATACACCGGAAAGAGTCTTTATGATGAAGTTTACAGTTCAGCCGGTGATATAAACGCCATACAGGATGAAATGAACGAAATCGAAAAAGAAATGGAAGAATCAGATGATACTATGTCAGATGAGTTTATGGATCTGATAAATGAATACGGAGAATTGCAGGAGCGTTTTCAGATTCTTGACGGATTTAAAATTAAATCAAAAATAGAGAAAATTCTCATTGGTCTGGGATTTTTTGAGAAAGATTTTGACAGGGATACTTCTGAATTCAGCGGCGGATGGCAGATGAGAATTTCACTTGCAAAACTTTTACTCAGTAATCCTTCCATTTTACTTCTTGATGAGCCGACAAATCACCTTGATATAGAATCGCTTATATGGGTTGAAAATTATCTGAAAGGATATCAGGGTGCGATAATACTGGTTTCTCATGACAAAAGTTTTCTTGATAATATAACTGATAAAACAGTTGAAATTTCACTTGGCAATGTCACAGAATATTCAGGTAATTATTCTTTCTACAAAAAGGAAAGGGAAGTGCGTAAAGCGCTTATAGAAAATCAGTTCAATAATCAACAGAGTTATCTGCGTCAGCAGGAAAAGTTCATTGAAAGATTCAGATACAAGGCAACTAAATCCAGACAGGTCCAGTCGAGAATCAAACTTCTTGATAAACTTGATCTGATAGAAATTGAAGATGAAGAAGCCACCGTAAATTTCAATTTCCCTCCTGCCACACATTCCGGAAAGATATCGCTTGAAATCAACGGACTCACAAAAAGTTATGACGGTGAAGTAAATGTACTTGAAAATATAGAACTGATAATTACACGTGGCGAAAAGATCGCTTTTGTTGGAGTTAACGGAGCTGGAAAATCTACTCTGATGAGAATTATTGCAGGGATCGAACCATATTCAGGTGAAGTTAAAACCGGTCATCTGGTTGGAATTAAATTTTATGCACAGAATCAGGCTGAGGAACTTGATCCTGCAAAGACAGTGCTTCAGATAATGGAAGAATCAGCAAAGGGAGATATTGTGAAAAATCTTCGATCTATTTTAGGAAGTTTTCTTTTCAGAGGTGATGATGTATTTAAAAAAGTTGGTGTTTTATCCGGAGGAGAAAAATCCAGACTGGCTCTGGCAAAAATGCTTATTGAACCTTCCAATTTTCTGATCTTTGACGAACCGACCAACCATCTTGACATGAAATCAAAGGAAGTGTTAATGAATGCTCTTCAGAAGTATGAAGGAACAGTAGTTATAGTTTCACATGACAGGGAATTCATCGACGGATTAGTTGACAAAGTTATTGAAGTAAAAAACAAGAAGATCAAAACATTTTTTGGGAATGCAACTGAATATTTAAAAGCCAAGGAAGATGAATTAAAAAGGAATGCAGTCTCTAACAAAAAATTAACTGAGTCAGAAAAACCTGCGGTCATAGAAGTTAAAAAAGACATAAAAAAAGAAGCTGCGCCTTTAATTGACCAAAAAAAGAAAAAGAAAGAAGCTAATAAGATAATTTTACCCATAAAAAGTAAAATATCAGAGCTGGAAAAAAGTACACTAGAGCTTGAGGCAAAGATAAAAGAGAAAGAAGTACTTATGGCAAAAGATGAATTTTATAAAGGAGGTTATAATGTACTTGAAATCACAAACGAATATAACAGTTTAAAGGAAAAATTAAAAAATGTATATTCACAGTGGGAAGAAGAGACTGAAAAATTAAATGCTCTTTCCAAGGAA
The DNA here is from genome assembly GCA_036782915.1 of Bacteroidota bacterium. GTDB lineage: Bacteria > Bacteroidota > Ignavibacteria > Tepidaquicellales > Tepidaquicellaceae > JAEUSI01. Next base: position 5,306 of record DAIPYE010000172.1, read on the forward strand.
TTAATTTAAAACTAAATAATATTAAAAATGAAAAAAATTCTGCCATTGCTTTTACTGACTGTTTGTTTTGTATTTTTACAACAAAGTTATACTAAAGCAGACTGGAAATTTGATCCCAAATTAAGATTTAGCAACAATACAAATCATTCAAAAGATAAGTTTGAAAGAGATTACAAAAGAGCAATGAAAGATCATAATGCAACCCAGTCGATATTAGGTGCTTCAGTTGATTTTCAGATTGGGTATGGAGCTACGAATCCAAATATTAATGAACAAAGCGGAGCAGAAAATGTATCAACTCAAAGCAAAGGCGGATTTACTTTCGGAGCATTATTAAACCTGTCTTTATTCGATGCATTTAAAATTACAACCGGTCTGGATTTCACAAAGAAAAATTTTGAAGTAGGTTTACCTTATGATGTTCCTTCATCTGGAACTGGTGATTCAGTTATTAAATCGTTAAATAACAGTTATATTAATATCCCTTTAAACCTGAATGTCGGCGGAATGATATCCGAAAGTGTCGGCTTAAGTTTTAGCGGTGGTCCTTATTTTGGATTCTTGTTAAATGATAATCCTGATATAAGCGGATATAAATCATTTGACTTGGGTCTTAATGGAATACTGACGGCTAATTATCTCCTGAATTCTTTTACAAGTATAATATTAGGAACTGATGTACAATATGGCGGATTGAATAATCTTCTAAGTAACAGCAATATAGAAAGCGCTCATACATTGAACTGGACTGCATTTACGGGTTTAAGAATAGGTTTCGATCTTTAGAAAATAATTTAGGAATTACTATTTCGGAATTTATAAAAGGGGAATTTAGATTCCCTTTTTTATTGATTAATTTTGAAATGTTCAATTTATTTCAGTAAAAGCATTTTTTTAACCTGTGAATAATTGGGTGTATTCAGTGAGTTCGGCGAGCCCTCTTCGCGAGGCGAGCTCACCACTAGTTCATAAAAATATACGCCACTGGGAAGACCATTCCCGGAAAAATCAACTTCGTAAGTTCCTGCAGTAAGTTCATTTTTAATATCGTCATTAATAAGATCTGCAATTTCATTTCCAAGGATATCATAAATTTTCAGCGAAACAGTGGAATTATTTTTCAGTTCAAATTTAATTTTTGTATTTGGATTAAAAGGATTAGGATAATTCTGGAAAAGAGTAAAATTATCCGGAATGTTTAAACTTGAAATTTCAACTATACCTGTAGAATTATAAATGTATTTTAATATAGTGCCAAAATTTCCAACTGCCCAGCCGCTCAATGAATCAGTAAAACAAAGATCATCCAGCCTCAGACTGTCCGTTGTATAAAATGA
>DAIPYE010000173.1:0-4848 GCA_036782915.1 Bacteroidota bacterium
TTAAATGATTCATTAAAAAAATCCGGAGATACAGTTAAAGTGACAATGTCAGATTCTGTAAATAATTCAAATAATGATACTAACGCTGATACAAATATGTTTTCCCCCGAACTTTCCGAAATTGCTCCAGGTGACAGTTTAATGTCTTCAGAAACTGATTCTTTGAAAATATCGTCTGCTGATTCAGTAAAAAATATTTTACCAAAAACTGAAAAAGACTCGGCGAAATATTACGGTGACGATGTTAAGATAAGTTTTGATTTGCCAAAAGTTGAGAAAGCAGATAATAAGGATTCATCCTATGCTCAGAATCAGAATTTTAAGTTAAGTGATAATACAAATCCTGACGGATCATTTAAAATAAATAATTATAAAATAAAATTTTCTCCGGATCTTGTATATGGAACAGCAACCTATACTTCTTTTTACGGAGTTCAGGGAATTGCACAGGTGCTTTTAAGTGATATGCTTGGAGATCATAAAATATTGATACAGACTTCTTTAGTCATAGATCTTAAGAACAGTGATTATGCAATTGCATATTATTATTTACCAAAAAGAATTGATTATGGATTTTCTTTATATCATACTGCAAGATTTGTAACATATAACAGCGGATTTTTCAGTAATTTATACAGATATACAACAATTGGCGGTAGCGTTTCAGCATCTTATCCGTTTTCCAGATTTAAAAGGATTGAAGGCAGAGCTCAACTTGAAGTTGTATCACAGGAAAATCTTGATGTAACTACAGTTCCTGTAATTAAAAAAACTTTACTTGTGCCAACTTTAAGCTTTATTCATGATAATACAACATGGGGATATTATTCTGCTCCGGTATCCGGAACAAGATATAATCTTACTTTATTTGGCTCACCGAAATTAGGCTCAGAAGGTATTGGATTTGGTTCTTTCTTATTTGATTTCAGACATTATTTTAAAATGGGAGATTTTTACTCTTTTGTAACAAGATTATCCGGAGGTGTCAGCGAAGGACCAAATCCGCAAAGATTTTTCATCGGAGGTGTTCCAAACTGGATCAACAGCACTTATGAAAATTATAATATTCCTATATACAATATTGGTGATTTTTCATTTTCATCACCCGGAATGCCTTTACGTGGTTATAATTATGACAGATTAGCAGGAACAAGATATTCAATAGTAAATTTAGAACTTAGATTTCCTTTGTTCCAATATCTTGTTTTCGGGGCTTTACCTTTAGGCTTTGCAAATATTGAAGGTGTAATGTTTTTGGATATGGGAACTGCCTGGTCAGATGATAATTCATTTAGATTATTTACACAAAATCAATTCGGCAAACTAATGACTCAGGATCTTCTGGCAGGTACAGGAGTTGGTGCCCGAATTAATTTCCTTGGTCAGCCGGTTATGTTTGATGTAGCCTGGGGATATAATATAGATAAGTTTACAAAACCAATTTATTACATATCCTTTGGTTATGATTTCTAGTAACAAAGTATAACAAAAAACCCGAACAGTATTAACTTTTCGGGTTTTTTTATGGAAATTTCAGAACTGTTTGATTTTCTGCTTCTTTTAAGACTCTGAAACTATTTCTTCTACTTTTTCAACGGATTTTTCATTAACAACACTAACTATGATTTTTGCTGATACAGAGTGTTGTAATTTTAATTCCACTTCGTGTTCACCTAAGGATTTAATTGGCTCGCTGATTAATATTTTCCTTTTTTCAATTCCCTGAAATCCTTTTTCTATTAATGCATCAAATATCATTTGTGATGTAACAGAACCAAATATTCTTTCATCTTCACCTGTAGTAACTTTGATTTCAATTTTATTTTTAGAAATCTCTGATGCTAATTTCTGAGCTTCTTCTGTGAATTTTTTAATCTTTCTGCCTTGCTGTTTTTTGATTTCTTCAAAAGATTTGAGGTTAGAAACATTTGCAGAAGCTGCTATATTTTTTGGAAACAAAAAGTTTCTGGCATAACCGTTTTTTACATCGACAATTTGACCTTCATCTCCGAGTAATTCGTAATCTTTTTTTAAAATAACTTTCATTATACTTTTTTAGATAATTTTATAAAATAATAAACAATGACTTAATTCCGGTAAAAATAAAATCTATTTATCGTTACTGTCTTTTATCATATCTGAATCTTCAGGTGAAAGAAGTGAGTCAAATGAGTCATCAGTAAAAGATGTTAAATCCTCCTCTTTGTCAGAAGTTGCGCCAGTACCTCTTTTATTGAGAAACTGAATTCTTCTTGCTTTAATCTCTACAATTGTTCTGTTCATTCCATCCTCAGTTTTAAATGTTCGGCTCTGAAGTTCTCCGTCGACAAGAACTGCATTTCCCTTCCTTAAACGATCCTTACAACTGTCTGCTAATCTGTTCCAGGCAACAATACCTACATAGCACACATCTTCTTTCCATTCTTCATTTTTGTCCTTAAATCTTCTGTTACTGGCAATTGAGAAATTTACTACAGGTGTTCCGGATGTCGTTTGTCTGAAAATCGGATCCTTGGTAAGATTTCCTGCAATTACTACTGAGTTTAGTTCCGGCATCTTATAATCAGCCATGTTTTTCCTCCAATATAGTTATAGGTTTTTAATTTAATTTTTTATTTTATTCCTTGTTTTCAACTGCAACCTGGACTTCATCAGTGACTTTTTCAATCTCCGGAATTACAGAATCAATCTCCTGAGTAGCTGCTTCTGCAGCTGCTAAAATTTTTGATTCCTCGAATTTTGACTGAATAATGGCTCTGTTCTTAAGATGCTCCTCTTTTTCCTTAATTGCTTTCGCTGACATGAAAATAGTTAAATATCTGAGTATGCTCTCGTCAAGAATAAAAGTTCTTTCTAATTTTGAAATTAACTGAGGAGAGGATAACATCTCAAAACAAACATAATATCCGTTTTGCCTCTTTTTGATTTGATATGACAGTCTTTTTCTTCCAATTCTGTCTATATTCTTTATTTCAACTTCATTTTTCAGAAGGAATGATTCATATTTCTTTATTGTGTCCTCTATTGCAGAATCTTCAAGATTTCCGTCAATAATTAAATAAGACTCGTAATATCTTTTACTCAAGTTTATAAATTAAATTTAAATTTCCTAAATTAAAGCCTCAAATATATCTATTTCTATCTTCAATTACAAGATATTTGAAGATACAAATAACAGAATTTTGTGCGAGAAGAGGGACTTGAACCCTCACGCCGTTTCCAGCGCCACCCCCTCAAGATGGTGCGTATACCAATTCCGCCATTCTCGCTGAATTCTTACAAGATAATTAATATTTATTTTTTATAAAACTCTATTCGGTATCATTTTTTAATTATTTTATGAAAACTCCAATAGACATTCTAAAAATATTGTATTTCATTAAAAAATAGTATGTTTTGGATGTATTCCAGCTATGATTTGATACTTTTTAAATCAACTTTTTAAACTCTCATTAATGCTATAAATACACCGGCTGTGTATTATTATGTCAATTCTGCTTAAAAATCAGTGATTTTCTGTTATATTCGTATTTATCTGACAGACTCATTCAGATCTTTTCATTAATTTGGACGGGAATGATGTTTTCTGAATTAATAAGCATTTTCTAATTTAATTTCATTTTTAAAAATTAATTTCAAATTTCTTTATTTATTTTATTTCAAAAAAACCTATAAAAATTAAAGCGGATCCTTTTCCTTTGAATGATATGTTTTTCAAATAACTTGTTATTATATCAAGCATCAGTTATCTTGCAAACGATTCGCAAACAACATGATTAAAACAATTAAACATAATCTAGCTTTAAAGCTTGACTTGCTGGCTTTTTCCGCATCTACCATTTGCGCCATACATTGCGCATTGATGCCTTTTATAATTGTGTTTCTCCCGCTTATGGGAATGCAGTTTATAGCAAATCCGGTGGTGGAATATATTTTTATTGCAATAAGTCTTTTTATCGGAGCATTTACATTTAAACACGGATACTTCAATCATCATAAAAAAATCTACCCGTTTATGCTGTTTTTAACCGGTTTTTCTATTATTCTGATTGGTCATATTTTTTTTCATGATCATTCTCATGAATTAAATGCCGGACATGAAACAATTCACTTTGAAAATCTTTTTCTATTTATTGCACCTTTGGGTGCATCTATTATCGCAATTTCGCATCTTGTTAACAGAAAATTATCCGTAACACCAAAAAATTGTTGTGAGCAAGAAAAGATTTCTGCTGATTCAGCAGATTTAAACAACTAAAATTTAAAATGTTCAGATTAGATAATATTTTTATAAAAAGAATAACATCATTATATCTGTCTTTATTCTTGTTTATTCTTTTCAGCGGAATTGAATTAATGCATCACCATTCAGATACGCATGAAGATAAGTCCTGTATGGCTTGTTCTTTGACAAATACTCTTTCAAATACTTTTATAAATATTTCAGACGTTCCTAAGATAATTGATTCTTTTGAAATATTCGTATCAGCAATAATACAAATTATAATCTCACTAAAACCTCAGCAACTTCAAACAGACAGAGCTCCTCCATTTTAACCATTTTCAGCTTAATTCTTAGTACCACTATTTCATTTATTTTCTGAACAGTCAATTGATGAATATCAAACCGGCATGTAAATTATGTAAATTTATTCCGCAGAGCATTCTTATTGAATGTTTTGTTATTACACTTTTAATTTTAATTTAAATCAAAATGAAAATTTTAAAAGTAATATTCTTATTATTTTCCATCCTTAATTCTATAATTTCTTATTCCCAAACTTCTAACTTATCAGGCACAATTTATTCAATAAATGAAAAAACTATCCCTTATACAAATCTTACAAT
>DAIPYE010000173.1:4858-6605 GCA_036782915.1 Bacteroidota bacterium
CAATGCAGGAATTATCTGTCACTACAAGAAGTGATGAAAACGGGAAATATAATTTTAACTCTATTTCATATGGAGAATATCATATATACATTTCTCATGACGGCTATTCAAATAAGACTGTGAAAATCCTGCTTGATACAATTGAAAAGAAATTTGATATTGTACTTATAAAAAGTTTGTTTGAAACATCTACAATTGATGTGACAGGTTCTTTTAGTCCTGTCGATATATCAAACTCTACCTTTTCTGTAACTTCAATTACGGCACGGACTTTAAGCAGGATCCGTGGTGAAAACATTGCTTCAACAATTCAGAATGTCCCCGGAATAAATAATTTTTCGACAGGAAACTCCATCGGAAAACCTGTTATAAGAGGACTAACATCACAAAGTATTTTGATAGTTCAGGACGGAGTAAAACATGAATCTCAGCAATGGGGAGATGAACATGCGCCGGAGATCAGCTTATTTGATTTAGACAGAATAGAAATTTTAAGAGGACCGGCAAGTCTGATGTACGGATCTGACGGAATTGGCGGAGTTATAAATATAATTTCGAAACCGCTGCAATTTTCTGAAAAGAAAAAAACTGTCGTTTACGGGAATCTGGATTTAAACGGATATTCAATGAACAGTGAAGGTGCCGGAAATTTAATGATAGGCTTAGGTGCAAATAATTTCGGTATAAAGGGATTTGGAGGATTTAGAAATGGAGGGAATATTAAAACTCCTGACGGTGAACTTACTGTTAATACTCCTGATGGTGAAAGCACAATTCTCGGAGGTCTTTTATCCAACAGCAATAACAAGGAATTTGAAGGTGGATTGCAACTTGGATATAAAAGTAACTTAGGGATTGTAAATGCTGAGTATCAGAATTTCAGCAGAGAACTTCAGCTGCATGAAGATCCTGAAGAAGATCCAAATGCTACACCAAATCAAAAACTTTTGACGAATCATTTCGAAGCATCAGGAACTTTTTATTTCAATAAAAATCTTCAGCTGGAACCGGTAATATCCTATGAAACTCACAGCAGAAAGGAATTCGAAAGTACAGAAGACAAAAATAATGATGAAGTCGCGTTAAATCTTTTTTTGAAAACTTTCATTGCCGATGTAAAGCTAAATCATAATATCACTGATGAAATAAGCGGTGCTTTTGGATTATCTTTTGATGCTCAGAATAATCAGTCACTTGGTCCGGAAAAATTGATTCCAAATTACAGTGCAAATGATTTCGGAGTTTATGTAATGGAAAAACTGGAAATGAAGCATTTTACAGTTTCTTTGGGAGGAAGATTTGATTCTAAAAATGAAAATATAAAGGAAACAATATTTGAATCTGATGAAGAAGGAAATCCTGTAAAAGTAGTTAATCCTAATGAATTAAATTTCAGCTCATTCTCAGGCTCTGCCGGAGTTGTTTTTAAACCAAACTATGATTTAGATATTTTTACAAATATAGGCAGCGGCTGGAGACCGCCGTCTGAATTTGATTTGTATGCAGACGGAGTTCATGAGGGAACAGGAAGATACGACATAGGGATAATTACTCAGAATTCTGATGCATATCCAATCCCTGAACGATCTTTGAATTTTGATTTAGGAGCCAGATTCAGATCAAAATTTGTAAATGCTGAATTATCATTTTACAATAATAATGTAAATAATTTTATTTATCCTTCTCCGACCGGAGAATCTGATTCTGCCAGCGGACTTCCTATTTATAATGTAACTCAGGCTTCGAG
>DAIPYE010000174.1:0-6602 GCA_036782915.1 Bacteroidota bacterium
TTTTGAAATACATTTTAATAGTATAGATTGTTTGGCTATTGCAAACAAAAAAAGCTCAGACTCTTTCGAATCTGAGTTTTCTTTTTTATGTGAGACCTGGTGGTATCGAACCACCGACCCTCTGATTTTTCACCATCTTTCCCAATCTCAACTCTTCGGAGTGTGTCTCAAAACTATGTTTATTGAACTATTAGATACATAGAAATACAGAAAATGGTTTTTTTGTAACTAAATTGTCATGTCCGTACAAAACGTTTGAAATTGAAATCTTATTTTTTAACACAGAGAACGCAAAGTTTTCGCAAAGTTCGCTGAGATATAATTTTTTATTGAAATATGACATTTATGTAAATTCCTTTGTGTTCTTTGCTCATTCTTTGTGATCTTTGAGATAAATAAAAAATTGAGGGTCACTTTTTATTCTTGTTAATATGTTTCATTTTTGAACATCAAAATTAACAAATTTGAAAATAGAAAATTATTTTGGACAGCACTGGTTATCAGAAGGGAAGATTGCTTCAATTTGGTTGGAACAAGTGTTCAGATTTAATTAGTTTAGACTTCATTTTTATTCAAATAAAAATATCGATAATCTGAGAAACTTTAACTTAACTGATGTAAAGCTCTTCAAAATTCAATTAAATATTTAACTGTATGACTAAATCAAAATCCATTGTTTTCATTCATGGAAACTTTGTAAACAATACAAGCTGGACTGAATGGAAACATTATTATGAGCAAAAGGGATATACTGTTTATACTCCCGCAAAACCCTGGTCATGATGGAAATCCTGCTGACCTGAGAATTAAAGTTCACCCCGATCTCACTAAAACAGGTTTTATAGATGTGGTTAATAACATAGCAAGACTTATTGACAGTTTAGGGGAGAGACCGTTAATAATCGGACATTCAATGGCAGGCATGGCGGTATTGAAATTATTAGAAATGGGGAAAGCTTCAGCAGCAGTAAGCATTGACGGAGCTCCGCCGAAAAATGTCTTTCCTCCTTTTCAAACTTTAAAATCAGTTTTGCCTGCATTTGGCTTCTTTTCCGGTAAAGACTATTTCATGGGAAGTCGTGATTGGTATGACAAATGTTTTTTCAATACATTGCCGGATGAAGAAAAAAGTAAAGCGTTTGAAAGTATTGCAGTACCGGAAAGTTATAAGGTAAGCCGGGAATTAGTATTAAACTCTTTTTCCAATATTGATTTCAGTAAACCGCATGCTCCTGTATTATTTATAGGAGGTGGTAAAGATAATATTTTCCCCCGGGTTCTGACTGAAACTATAGCAGAAAGATATAAGGATAAAAGCAGTTGTGTCGATCTGAAGATATTTGAAGACAAAAGTCACTTTATATGCGGTGAGCCGGGATGGGAAAAAGTGGCAGATTACATTATAGATTGGTACGAAAAACTATAATAGTGCTCTCAATTTATTTTTGTAATGAGAAAGAAGTTAGTTGAAACTTTAGGTTTGCGTTTTTATCCTTCCTTACTTCATCACACCATATAAATAATATACAACTATTATTCCGGACGTAATAAGAAATGCCTGCAAAGATCTTTTCTCAGACCGTATGCCTTCGTTGATCTTGAATTCTAATTTTGATTTGATATTGTCCGGAAGTTTATTGAAGCCGGGAATGAATCTTCCAACTGAATTTTTGTAATCAGTAAATGTCTTTCCGAATTTTTGCTGAAGGAATTCTTCCTCAGCAAGTATGATGCAGTAGTATTGAAATATGAAAAAACACAAAGCGAATATCTGAAGATAGGGGAACAAAGCATAACTCATTATACCTATTCCCACATAAAGCATTATGTTTCCCACATATAATGGATTTCTTACCATTGAATACGGTCCCTGTGTAACTAAATATGTGCCCCCGACTCCGGATGTTGTTCTTGTTTCACTTCCCGCATAACTCACTGAAAATATTCTGATCAGCTCTCCGCTTAATGCAATTGCAAATCCTGTTATTATACTAAGTAAGGTGGGCTTCATAAATATCAGCATTAACAGTACAAACGGTACCGGAATGAAACTTCTGTGTTTGAAAAAAAATGTTCCTAATTTTTGCATCGTTGTTTTTATAGTCTATAGAGAATGGTCATTAGTCAAAAGTGAATAGTCAATGTTTAATAGTCAATGGTTAATAGTCAATGGTCAATAGATAACAGCTAGTCGTCAATAAATTCTTAAATTAAAAAACTTTACAATAAATCTAAAATCATAAATCTAAAATCCCAAATCAGTTTCATCCTCCCAGAAAAATATCTTTCCTTCTGACCTTTGCTTCCTGCCGTTGCTTAACTTTATTCTGTGAAATTAATTTCATGATCTTGTTTTTTATATCGCTGAAATCTTTGTAGTCAAAGTATGTTATGTTATTCTTCCAGCAATATGAAGCTAATCTCCCCTTGGCAAAAACTATGTCAGCAAAACCGCTCACGCAATAGTCTGAAACTCCGTCGCCTATATAAACTGAAATTTCATTCTCAAGATCATTTGTATTGTTGATCAGTATATTTCTTTTACATGTCTCGCAGGATCTGCAATACTCATCTGTGTAAATAAAACCACAGCTCAGCTCCTTTTGCTCTTCATTCCAGATCATTTTACAACTGTAAAACTTTAAATCGAGTTTTTCTCTTTTCAGAATTTGTCTGATGTAATGATCCAGACCTCCGCTGACAACTATTATTTCAATATCACTTTCTTTGCAAAAACTTACAAAATCTTTGAAGTGATCATCTATTTCTTCCCGTCCAATCACTTCATTAAACTTTTCTATGGAAAAATCTTCAACTAATTCAAGCTGTCTCTTATTGCATTCTCTTGTTCCGATTTTTTGTGAATAAAAATCATCGCAAATTATATTGAACTTCTCTTTGTCTTTTATAAAACTTCCTATTGTATTTATCCAAACATCATTCTTCGTGATCGTTCCGTCAAAGTCGCAGTAGATCTTAAGCGAGTATTTTTTCATTATCTTTAAACTTTGTCTCGACTATGGTCGTGATTCCCGCTTCCTGCATTGTTACTCCGTAAAGTCTGTCAACGGATTCCATTGTTCGCTCGTTGTGTGTGATTAGAATGAACTGAGTGTTATCGGAAAATTTTCTGATCATATTATTGAATCTTCCCAGATTGGCTACATCTAAAGGCGCGTCAACTTCATCAAGTACGCAGAATGGTGATGGCTTCACAAGGTAAATTGCAAACAGAAGTGCAATAGCTGTCAATGTCTTTTCGCCTCCGGAAAGTAATTCTATTGAAGTGGGACGTTTACCTCTTGGCTTTGCAATGATCTCAAGCTTTGCTTCAAGCGGGTCTTCTTCAAGTTTACCGTTTTCATCTGCTTCATAAACTATTCTCAGATTTGCTTCGTCTCCGTCGGAAAATAATTCTTTGAATATTCTGATAAAGTTTTCTCGGATCTGCTCAAATGTCTGAAGAAATCTTTCACGTGCTTCTTTGTTGATCCTGTCTATTGTCTTCTTAATATCTTTTTCCGATTCAAGAAGATCTTCCTTCTGTCCGATGAGATTTTCCAGTTCAGCTTTTTCATTCTCAAAATCCTCGAACAATACCTGCTGATATCCGCCGCCAAGTCTCTTCAGTCTTTCACTTAGTTCGTCTACAAGTTTTTTGGAAGTATAAAGATCAAAGTTTTCATATATACTTGCTGAGTCTTCAGTTGTATCAGTAATGGAAATATTTTTTTCGTATTTCTTTAAAATATAATCCAGAACCTGTTCGGATTTAATTTCATTTTCCTTTAACTTTATCTGCGCATTTATAAGTTTCTGTGATACATTGTCAAAGTCGATCCTGATCTGTCTCTGCGCAACGTCTATTTTATGCTGATGATCTCTCTTTTCGTCATATATTTTTCTTTCTGCTTCATACTTTTCTTCTACAGAGGTTATCTCAATTTTTAATCCGTATAGATTTTCTGTATTTGCCTTCAGCTCATCGTTAAGTTCAAAAAATTTATTCTCGTTTTCTGAAATGCTCGCATTGTTTGTTTCGATCTGCTTCTTATTGTATGACAAAGAATTATTTATTCTTGAAAGATTCTGCTCTTCATTTATCAGTTCATTCTTGATCTTCAGAAATTCGAGATTGAAATTGTTATAATCTTTTGAGTCCTGTGAATAGTTTTGCTCTATTACATTAAATTCATCCGTTAAAAAAATCAATTCTTTGTCTAAATTATACTGTTCATTCTCGGATTTATTCACAGCTTCAATGAACATGTTAATGGTTTCATTTATCTTTTTATTGCTCTCATTCAGCTTTTCATAAGCGCTTTCATTTTCAGAAATGGATTTGTTCAGCTGATCTTTTTTGAAATCAAGTTTTGCAATTTCTTTTTCAGCATTGTCACACTCTTTTCTCAGTTCATCAAAATTGTTTTTATATACATCGAGTGAAAATTCCTCGAACTTATTGTTCAGTTCTCTTAATTCATTTTCAAGAGCTTTAACATTTATCTGAAAAGCAGCAACTTCTTCATTCAGACTGTCGATCTTCTTTTGTCTTCCAAGTCTAACTGATCCTTCATTCACTTCTCCGCCTGCTCTCAAAAAACCTTTTGTAATAATATCGCCTTCGAGAGTAATGAATTTGTAGTAATTATCCTGAGCAAGTTTTCTCGCCCTTTCGACAGTATCAACTATTACATATTCATCCAAAATGTATTTCATCAGAAGAAGATATTTATCATCAGTGCATTTCACAAATCTGTCTGCAAATCCGTAAACTCCTGCTGTGCCTATAAACTCAGGATCTTCAGCATCAAAACTCACATAATCAAATTCCTTATGGTTTAATACATCATTTAGTATGAATGTTACCTTTCCTTTCTTATTGTCTGTAAGAAGCTTTATCAGATTATCTGCATTTTCCGAATTATCAACGATCAGGTAATTTGTGACTTCACCCATTGCTGTTTCAATTGCCATCTTGAATTTATCATCAACCTCTACTGCATCAAGCACTGTTGTTACATTCTTTTCTTTAATTTCTTTTACAAGATATTTAACGCCTTCAGCATAATCTTCAAAATTTTCAGAAAGATTCAGCAGATAATCAGCTTTACTTCTTACGATCTGCTGTTCGATCTTTACTTCTGAAATTTCTTTTTCCTTGGCAGAGATTGACTTGGCAAGATTCTTTTTTTCTTCATCTTTTTCCTTCAGAGTTCTCTCGGCAAGTTTTAATTTATCCAAAAGCTCTTTCAGTTTATCCTCAAACTGATTCTTTTCAGTCTGGAGATTTTCTATCTGCATCAATGCTGCGGTATTCTGATCGGAATATTTTTCTAATTGTAACAGGTTATTTTCAAAGTTGATCTTGTTCTTCTGATATTCTGTTTTATTATCAGTAACTGATTTATTTGATTCTTTCAGTCTCTTTCCAAGCTCAACCATTTCATTTTTCTTCTCATTGATAATTAAAATGGAAGCTTCGACCTTTAGCTTTTTTTCATTAAGAGAATCTTCGGAAATAAAAATAGTATTGTTCAGAACTTTGACCTTACCGTTCAGCTCTTCCTGTCTGACAAGGTTCTTCTCCTGAGATGCTGAAAGATTTTCATTCTCTGATCTTAATCGTGAGATATTATTCTGAATGTTCTTTATTTTTTCGGCGAGTACGAGATTATCTTTTTCAATAAAGTTTATCTCATCTTTCTTTGCTGAAAGCTCTGTGTTAATTCCCGATAAAATTATATCAAGCTCCTGAAGTTCTGTCCTGTATTTATCAAGCAATATGTCGTTAGCAGCCATGTCTTCACTGAGTCTGGCTTTTAAACTCAGATTATCACCTTCCTTACTTTTAATTTCAGCTATCTCATTCAAAAGAAATTCATATTCATATTTTCCTACTTTTAATTCAAGAGATCTTAACTCTTCGGATACAATTTTTGCTTCTTCATTTCTTTTTACCTGTCTTTCGAGCGCATTCACATTTCTTTGCTTTTCGCGGATTATGTCATTTACTCTCAGCAGAGTTTCGTGAACTGCATCCAGACGGTTGTATGTCAGATCACGGTTATGTTTGTATGAAACAACACCGGCAGCCTCTTCAAACAATTTTCTTCTTTCATTTTTTACATCGGATAAAATTGTCTCAACCATTTTTAATTCTATGACAGAATAAGCATCCGGACCAATACCTGTATCTATGAATAATTCTTTGATATCTTTCAGTCTGACCTTAGTTCCGTTCAGATAATATTCTGTTTCACCGCTTCTGTAAAATCTTCTTGCGATCTGAACTTCTGAATATTCAGTCTGAAGCCTTCCTTTATCATTTTGAATTGTTACAACAACTTCCGCAACACTTAACGGTTTTCTGTATTTTGTCCCGTTAAAAACCACATCTTCCCTTTTACCGCTCCTAAGAGCTTTGTCTCCCTGCTCTCCGAGAACCCATCTAAGTGCATCTACAATATTGGATTTACCGCTGCCATTCGGACCTACGATTGCGCATACACCATTGTCAAACTCGATGGTTGTCTTATCCGCAAAAGATTTAAATCCGAATATTTCTAATTTTGATAAATACAATTATTGTAGATTTTTAT
>DAIPYE010000175.1:0-6499 GCA_036782915.1 Bacteroidota bacterium
AATCCAATACACATATTTTCAAGGTAGCTGATACAGAATCAAATAAGAATTTCGAAGCTGTTTTTTTTAACTCTCTGGAATTTAAATACGAAGGGAATGGAAAACTTAACGGGAGCACAGATTCTGATTCTGAACATAACAATAAAATTAAAACCGGAAATTATTTTGATATTTGCTATTCTGTGGATAAGAATTTCTGGAAAGGAAGAGAATATACAAAACTGAGAATAAGAGATATTAAACCAACGAATTTTTTAAACCAAAATTAATACTTAAAATGTCTGGTCATTCCAAATGGGCAACGATAAAGAGAAAAAAAGCTGCAACTGATTCCGCGCGCGGTAAGGTATTTACAAAGATCATAAAAGAAATTACAATATCGTCTCGTGACGGCGGCGGAGATCCCGATGCAAATCCAAGATTAAGGCTTGCCATACAGACTGCAAAAGCCAGTAATATGCCGCAGGATAATATTACGAGAGCCATTAAAAAAGGTACCGGTGAACTTGAAGGAGTAAAGTATGAAGAGTTAACTTATGAAGCTTATGCGCCTCACGGAATTGCAATGATAATTGAAAGCGTAACCGATAATAAAAACAGAACCGTTGCCGAGCTCAGACATTCTATTTCAAAAGCTAACGGAAATCTCGGAGAATCCGGTTCAGTCGCATGGATGTTTGAAAGAAAAGGTATTGTGAATGTAGAGAAGGAAAATGTAAATGAGGATGATCTGATGGAATTGATTCTGGAAAAAGGAGCAGACGATCTGAATTCAGAAGGAGATTATTATGAAGTTGTTTCCTCCATTGAGAATTTTGAAAATGTCAGAAAGGCAATAGAAGATAAATCTTATAAAATTGAAAGCGCTTCGCTTCAGTATATTGCCAAAGATCTTCTTCCGGTGGATGCAAAAAATGCCGATGCTGTTATCAGATGCATTGAAGCAGTTGAAGAAAATGATGATGTGCAGAATGTTTATTCGAATGCTGATTTTCCTGAAGAGCTCCAGTAACTTAAAAAAAAAGTCACCACTAAGGCTCGAAGACTCAAAGGTTTTAAATGATAAAACAGATACTTTAATCTAAATTAGTTTATTTTAAAATTTTTTCTTAGAGCTTTTGAGTCTTTGTGGCTATAAATATAATTCGCAAAATTGAGAATAATAGGAATAGACCCGGGAACTACAATTACAGGGATCGGAATAGTGGATTGTATGAACAGTCAGACTGAATTAATTTATCACACTTCAGTTAATTTAAACAAAAAAGATTCATTGCCGGAAAGACTTAAGATCATTTATGACAGATGTCTGGAATGTATTGTAAAATATAAACCTGATGAATTTGCAATCGAAACAGCTTTTTACGGAAAGAACATACAGTCAACATTAAAGCTTGGTCAGGCAAGGGGAGTTGCAATCATTGCCGCTTTGAATTCCAGTCTGAAAGTATCAGAATATTCTCCGAGGGAAATAAAAAAATCCATCACCGGAAACGGCGCTTCAAGCAAGGAACAGGTTCAATATATGGTGAAAACCATTCTTTCGCTGAAAAATATTTCAATGACCGTTGATTCATCCGATGCAATTGCAATTGCTCTGTGTCATTTGCATTCAGTTCAGAATTATTCCGGCAAAAATGGAAGCAAAATGAAAGCAGGAAATTCGTGGAAGTCATATGCAGAAAAGAATCCGGACAGAATAATTTCAAATAAACTAAAATGATATCTTCATTACGCGGCAGGATAATTCACAGAAAAAACAATGAGATAGTTCTTGACGTGAACGGAGTCGGCTATCAGGTATTTATTTCAAAAAAAGTTTCGGATAAAATTCAGAACCTTCCCGTTACCAGTCTTGCAGATATAACTCAGAATAAGAATCCTGAAATTACAATAATTACATTTCTTGATGTTAAGGAAAATTCACTTACCCTTTACGGATTTATAGACGAAAAGGAAAAAGAGATGTATAAACTTTTGATATCAGTAAACGGTATCGGACCGAAAATGGCTCACACAATTTTGTCAAATCTTTCATTTGAGGGAATAGTAAGTCTTATTTCAAACAAAAGTTTTCAATCTCAGATTAAAATACCCGGTATCGGGATAAAGAAACTTGAACTTATCTCAATGACATTAAAAGACAAGATTTATAAAATTGACAAAGGCATTGAAATTTCGGATACCGGTGAGGGTGAGAATCAGACGGGGGATTTTATCAGGCTGGAAGCTCTGAATGCATTAATGAATCTTGGATATTTAAGAAATGAAGGCGAGAAAATAATAAGGGAAGTTCTTAAGCAGAATGAAAATTCAGGTCAGTTAACAACCGAAGATATTATAAGAAAATCACTCGAATATATATCAAAATAAAAATTAAAAATTTACAATAAGAATAATGAATGATAAAATATTAGAAGACATCTGGGGAAAAATAAGATTGCTGATGAAATCTCATCCATGGCACGGAGTTCCCATAGGCAAGGAATACCCGAAAATTGTAACAACGTATATTGAGATCGTACCGACTGATACAGTGAAATATGAAATTGAAAAGCACAGCGGGTTTCTTAAAGTTGACAGACCGCAGAAATATTCTAACATTTGTCCAACGCCATACGGATTTATACCGCAGACATTATGCAGTGAGAATGTGGCAAATTACTGCATGGAGAAAACAGGCAGGAAAGGAATTGTCGGTGACAATGATCCGCTTGATATCTGTGTAGTGACGGAAAAAGCTTTGAATCACAGCAACATACTTCTACAGGCAATACCGATCGGCGGATTAAGAATGATAGACAATAATGAAGCAGATGATAAAATTATCGCAGTGATGAAGGATGATGCTATATTCAGCAAATGGAAAAATATCAGCGACTGCTCTGATTCATTCATAGAAAGACTTAAGCATTATTTCCTCACATATAAAGACGCTCCCGGGTCAGAAGGAAAGAGATGTGAAATTGAAAGAGTTTACGGCGCAGAAGAAGCTTATGAAATTATCGAAGCGAGTAATAAAGATTATCTGAAAAAATATTCCGATCTGAGTAATCTTCTTAACAGAGAAGACATATAAATATCATTCACTGTATTTAAGGATCTTTATTTTTTCTTCTGTAACAAGAGCGCTTCCGATCATCTTCGTTTCATCGAAAACTTTTTTTAACTGATCAATCTTTTCGGAAGAATCAGCTATTTCTATGACGATAGGAAGGTTGGATGAAAGTTCAAGCAGATCAGAAGACCAGATCTTGCCGGTTTTTCCGAATCCGGTAATACCTCTCAGAACCGTAACTCCCGCATATTGATTTTCCTTCAGATATTCAGTCAGATACTGATACAGATTTTTACCGTTAAACTTATCATTTTCATCGATGAAAATTCGAAGCAGAACTGCCAGAGTCTCTATTTGCATAATTTTATTTGTTTAATAAAATTGCCAGTTCTTTTCCCAGATATACTGCCAGAAGGCAGAGAAAAATATTAAGGAAAAGATTAAAAAAGAAATACATGAATTCAGATAATTCTGCCAGCCGGAAAGATTCATATGCAAAAGTAGACATTGTAGTAAATGCACCGATGAAACCAATAGTCATGAAATCCCTGAATTCCGGCGAAATATTTTTTCCGAAAGAAACACTGTAAATTATAAATCCCAGAAGAAAACTTCCGGAAACATTGACAATTAGTGTTCCCAGCGGAAAAGCAGAGAAATGATTTCCAATGAAGCGCGAGATCAGAAACCTTGATACTGCGCCGATAAAACCTCCGAGACCAATGTAAATTATCTGAAGCAAGAATTGTATCAAATTTGAATTGACTTAAAATAGTGAAAGAGTAAGAATAGTTGAAGTTATTTTAATTTCTGATAAAAACAACCTGGGGAGTTCATGCTTTTAATTTTGCCATGTAAAACTGTTTAAAACTTCTTTTTATTTCATCTCTGACTTCCCTGTATTCATTCAGAATTTCTTCACTTGTTCCTTTTGCATCTGCCGGATCAATAAAGCTTAGATGAATATTTTTCTTCACCTTGCCTGTGAAAACCGGACATGTTTCTTTAGCATTATCACAGACTGTTACCACATAATCAAAATGTTCGGTCACGAATCCGGCTATATCTTTAGGAATATTTTTGCTGACATCAATTCCGGCTTCATTCATTACAATTACAGTATTCGGATTAATTTTTTTTGCGGGATTAGTTCCTGCGGAATAAACTTCCAGTTCAGGATCGAATGACTTCAGGAAACCTTCTGCCATCTGGCTTCTGCAGGAATTGCCTGTGCAGAGAATGAGTATTCTTTTTCTCAAGTAATTTTATTTTAATTTATGGTAATATAATAAAATTACTTTTAATTCCGGATAATCATATGATTAAATTATTCAGATAATGTTCTTATTATTAAGAAATATAGGAATTATTTCAAATTCTGACATTTAATTAATAAGAGTTGAATTATAAAATCATTGCATTTATATTGTTGACAGAAATTCAATTTTAAAAAACTCATTTCAAAACTAAAAGGGAACATTATGAAAACAATAATTTTTATTCTAACAACCATTCTTTTTAATCTTCAGCCAGTTCAGTCACAGGTTACACAAGCTTTGGTTAATACATATCCTTCCCGATGTAACATAGAAAATCTGAAATCACTTATAGAAGCAGATAATAAAGGAAACTATTATACTAGTTTCATGAGTGAGGGACTGAGGACAGGAAAGGATTTTTCTGTCTTAAAATATACAGGTAACGGAAAAGCAATATGGGAAGTAAAGTATAATGGAAGCGGAAACGGCTTAGATGAACCTCGAGCGATGATCACAGATGGAAGAGGAAATGTTTACATAACGGGAAGAAGTTATTTAATAAATGGGAAATATGAATGTGTTACAATTAAAATAAATAATACCGGAAATATCGAATGGACAGATCATTATTCCGTGAATTCAGGAGGAAATTCTTCAGGAAGTGCTTTGGGAATAGATGCTTCCGGCTATATTTATACAGCAGGTACAAGCGGTTCATTGAGATCTGATGATATATTACTGATTAAACTTGATACAGACGGAAACCGAATCTGGCAAAAAACTTTTGATGGAACAGAAGGACTGGAGGACAATGCTTATGCGATCACAACGTATAAAAATAATATATATATATGCGGTGATTCAAGGTTACTGGCTGAAGACTATAATTTTATTACTTTGAAATATGATGATAATGGTAATTTAAATTGGTTCAGAACATTAGCCGGTACTGAAAATTCCTGGGATATGGGGAGATCTATATGTACAGATAAAAATGGAAACGTTCTTGTAACCGGCTATATAAGTAATTTAAATACTAAACAGGATTTTACAACCGTGAAGTATGATGTCAGCGGGAATTTAATCTGGAGAAATGATTTTAACGGAACTGCAAACGGATATGACTGGACTAATCATATTAAAGCAGATGAATCAGGTAACGCATATATTTGCGGAGGTTCACAGAATTTAACAGTTCCAAATCCCGAATGTGTGGCCAACCTGGGTAAATGTCAGAATGATGCAACATTAATTAAATATAAATCCACAGGTGAAACCGACTGGGTAAGAATTTACAATGGACCGGATAATTATTATGATTGTCTGCAGGGACTGGATCTGGATAACAAAGGGAATGTTTATGTCACAGGAAGAAGTCACTATGAAGGTAATTCAAACAATGATGAGATCATTACTTTCAAGTATTCAGGTACAGGTACCAGACTCTGGTTCATGAAGTATGGTTTAGAAAATTTCAAGGAATATGGAAATGATATTTCAGTTGATATTGCAGGAAATGTATTTGTGATAGGAACAATTTTTAATGAAGGATTATTTGATATGTTAACTGTGAAATATACCCAGAATGAAAATTTAACTTCTGATAATTTTGAGAATAAAATCACAACTTCCAGTTATCCAAATCCATTTAATCCGTCAACAAAAATCAGTTTTACTATACCTTTCGATGGATTTGTTTCGGTTAAGATCTTTGATATATCAGGAAAAATGATAGATAATTTAATGGAAAATAATTTGTCTGCGGGATCGTACGAAACTGAATGGAATGCTGTGAAATATTCCAGCGGAGTTTATTTTTACAAAATAGTCTCAGGAAATTTCACAGAGATCAGAAAAATTATTTTATTGAAATAAAACTTTTATGGATTAGTCATATAATTATTACACCTATTTTCCATTCCTGTGAAGTCAGTATAGTATTGATTTTGCGGGAATGAAATTGTTAACAAGGATTATTTCAGCAATACCATTCTCTTTGTCTCAACAAATTCTCCGGCTTCAAGCTTATAAAAATAAACTCCGCTCGGCAATCCTTCGCCGTTAAATTCAACAGCATAACTTCCTGCATTTTGTTTATCATTCACTAAAGTTTTTACTCCCATACCAAGATTATTATAAATTATAAGTTTTACGTCTTGCGTCTCTCGTCTTGTGTCTTGCG
>DAIPYE010000176.1:0-6466 GCA_036782915.1 Bacteroidota bacterium
CCGGAAGGGTGGGTGAGTGGCTGAAACCAACGGTTTGCTAAACCGTCGTACGGGTTAAACTGTACCGAGAGTTCGAATCTCTCCTCTTCCGCTATATAAAAGTCTTAAAGGTTATCCTTTAAGACTTTTTTTGTTTAAAAAACTGAATTTTCAATTCCGGCTTAAACCAATCCGAGGACTCGGGACTAAACCGTCGTAAGGGTTAAACTGTACCGAGAGTTCGAATCTCTCCTCTTCCGCTAAAGAAGTCTCAAAGTTAATTCTTTGAGACTTTTTTGATTAGATTGAAGTGATTCTAAATTCTTTAAAAATTTTTTTTGTAAAAAAAAAGCCGGTCAATAATACCGGCTTTTAAAAAATTATATTTATAACAGAAGTTTTATTTCAGTAAAATCAACTTTTTTGTTTCAGTAAATGATTTTCCGTCTCTGTTAAGATATGATAATTTATAAAAATATACTCCGGAGTTCAAATTACTTCCATTAAAACTCACATTGTAAGTTCCGGAATTTACATTTTCATTTACTAAACTTTCCACTTCCTTTCCTAAGGAATTGAAAACAGTTAAATTTACAAATCCATTTTCCGGCAATGTAAACTCAATATTAGTGTTTGGATTAAACGGGTTTGGGTAATTTTGTCTTAAAGAAAAATTATCAGAAACATTATTAGAAATATTATTTACACCAGTAACAATTCCATTCCAGGATGTAGTAACTTTAAACCCATCAATATTTACAGTAGCTGCACTTGCAGCACCACCTTGTCGTAAAGCTATTCTGCCTAAAGTATTGTCACCGGCAGTTCCTGTAATTGGTCCTATAGTTGCTGTTGATGGCTCGGTTGAAGGAAGCCCTGTTGCAAAAATAAAAGCGCTCATTGCGTCATCAGTAGTTGTTCCCGGATTGAATTGATATTTCAATACTACAAGATAAGTTGTTCCATAAGAATAATTTCCGCCTGTATAAAATATTCCTCCAGCTGCTGCTGTTGATTTACTTAAACCAAATGCTAAACTTCCTGAGCTGTCTTTAGCATAAAACCTGGATGTATATAATGTTGTACTTGTCGGAGGCAGGAATGCAAAGAAATAATCACCTATCTGAGCAGTGTTCACTTTCACCATAAAAGAAGTATACATACTTCCTGTACTGTCCGGTTGAGAGAAATTTAAATAAGCATCTTGTCCTGAAACAGCCAGTGTAGTAGCATTACCAATATTGGACAAAGGATAACCCGCATAAGTCATTCCCGGAGCAGTAACTGACAAAACATTTGTAGATCCTCCACTGAAAGAAACCCATCCATGTGCACCGAGTGAATCTCCGGCAGGATATGCAAAATTTTCTGTTAATAATGATCCGTTTCCACCCGATGCTGTTGCTGTAAATGAACCGGTCATACCGCTGTGAAAAGTACATTCATAATTATAAGTTCCGGCAATCGCAACCACATATGAAAAGCTTGGTGAACCGGCATCCATTGGAGCAGTCCAGGATGTAGCACCGGCAGGGATTGTATTAGATGTTGTATTGTGAAATCCGTTTACCCATTGCCATTTTACAGTATCGCCGACATTTACATTTGTGATACTTGCAGGACTAAAAAAATTACTTTGAACAGTTATTGTAATTGTTGCTGCATTTGAAATCTGGCTAATGAATAGAATTGAAATGATCAGCGTTAAAAATTTTGATAAAAATGTAGAATTTTTCATGGTTTTTTTAAATTTATTTTTAAGAATTAAGAAATTTATTTAGGGTATAAATATTATTTTACTAACAATAATTTTTTTGTATCTGAAAAAAATTCACCTTTATTATTTGAAAAGCTTAATCTGTAAAAATATACTCCGGAATTGAGTTTACTTCCGTTAAATTCATAATTATATACACCGGAATTTAAATTCTGATTTACAAGGTTTTCCACTTCTTTTCCAAGAGAATTATAAATTGTCAAATTTACAAATCCATTTTCCGGAAGTGAGAAATCAATTTTCGTAGAAGGGTTGAATGGATTCGGATAATTCTGAGAAAGTGAAAAATTATCTGCATTTAAATTGAGAGTTTTAACTGAAACAAGTTTCGACCAGTTCTTAACAACTTTAAATCCATCAAGAAACAAAGTTGGTGATGAAGCAGCAGTTCCCTGTCTGACAGCATATCTTCCAATATCAGGAACATCATTAGCTGTTCCTGTAATCGGACCAATAGTAGCTGTAGAAGGCTCTGATGAAGGAAAATTCGGCTGTGTAAATACAAATAAACTTAATTCGTCATCTGTTGTAGAGCCTGTATTAAATGTATATTTCAAAACCAAAACATATGTTACTCCGGTCGAATAAACAGGTGCAGAATATACAGGTGCTCCTGAAGATGCTGATGATTTACTTAATCCAAATGAAACCATTCCCAGAGAATCTTTTATAAATACTCTTCCTGTATAATTAGTTGTTGATGTAGAAGGCAATAATGCAAAAAAGTAATCGCCTGTTCTGGCAATACTGTCTTTTAACATAAATGAAGTGTAAACTGAATTACTTGTCTCAACAGTAACAAGATTTTTATATGCATCCTGTCCGGTATTTAGAACTTTTACAGCATTACCAATACCTGATAAAGGATAATTTGTAAATGTCAGACCGGGTGCAACTACCGTTAATACATTTGTAGCACCGCCGCTGAATGAAATCCAGTCATGAGCACCAAGCGAATCTCCGGCAGGATAATCAAAATTTTCTTCCGATAATGTTTGAGAGTATATTTTCCCTGAAAATAATATTGCAATAAAGATTAGAATAATTTTAAAATTGTAATTATTTCTCATTTTTTCCTTTCAGATTTAGATATATTTTTCAAAAAATAGTAGAGTATATTAATGAAAATAAAACCAATTACCAATACAAAATTTTAATTACCCAAACAAAACAGACCCCGTTAAATTCAAAAACTAGATTTAAATTTCAATAAAAATACAATCTTATTGTCTTTTCAAATATTGAGATCATTTTAATTGAATAAATGCATTTATTATTCATTTATTCAGCTGTTCTCCAGTTTCTTAGACAGAATAATTTCAGCCGCAAGAAAGATCAAAGCAAATATCAGCATGTATATCCACAGATCTGAACCTGTTCTGTTTTTATTTATACTATTTTCAATTTCACTTTTTTTATCAATAAAAAAAATATTTTCTATATTAAATTTCTCAAAATACTTTTTAATTTCATCCCTTCCTTCTTTTGTTTGGTCACTTTCCAGAGAATTGTAATTCAGTGAAAAGGAAGAGCTTTTTCCCCCGGAATCTGAGATAGAATATTCGCCCGTAATATCAGTAATTTTTGAATAAGGTATCAATATAAAATTATTATTTTTTTTTGAAAAATCAGATATCGGCTGTAAATTTGTTTTGATCTTATCAGGAAGTATTATTTCAGAAATATTCTCTATGTCTCTGAACGGGATCAAGTTGTTTTTTCCAACGACATATTCTTTCTGATATTCAAAATTATTACTTAAATAATATAAGCTTCTTACCAAAAGTGGCAGAAAAATATTTCTTAAAGGAAGGTCAGAAAGATCATTTGTTGAGGAAACAGAGGCAATAACTATCTTACCTTCTGCGAGATCAGATTCTGCCAGAAATACCTTATTATTATTCAAAGTTATGACCGGTTTTGAATTTTCATTCAGAAGTAATTCATAATATGATCTAATTACGGGAGATTCTACAATAAACTTTTCACTTGTAATGTTAAGGTTTTTATTTTTAAAAATATCTGAAATCAAAGGATTCTCAAAATCGATCTTATCAAATTTCAATCCACTGTTAATATCCTCATCACTGTTTAGCTTTTCAATTCTGACAGTGTTCAGTTTATTAAAAAGTACATTGTTATAATTATTAATGTCAGTATTTGATCCCGGGAATATGAATAACCCCCCTCCTTTAGAAACATATTCCTTCAATATATCTGCTTCTTTATCTGTAAAAGATTTTATGTTGGAAATGAATGTCATATTACTTTTAAATATATTCTCATCTATAGTTTTAATTCTTACAATATTAAAATAATCATTTGTTTTTCCGGATGAATCTGATAAGAATTCTGATGCAGATTTAAATGCGAGTTCAATAAATTTATAATCAGCATTATTAACTGAATTATTTTCAAGAAACATAATGTCAAATTTAGCAGGAATATATAAACTGAAATAGTATTTATTATCCTGAATCAATTCATCTTCTGAAAACTCATTTTGAACAAGTTCAAAATATCCGCTTATAAATCCTGTTCTGTCCGGCCTGAATTTAAAATCCAGATCTTTTTTACCCCTGAATTCTACATCAGCTGATTTCTCACCTGCAAGTTCATTGTTTATGACAAGATTAACAGTTTTATTTTTCACATCATACTTTGAAAAATTATTCAGACTGATTTTTAAATTTAATTCCTTATCTTTTTCCAGGATCTTTGAAACGATTTTAAAACTGTCGAGCGAAAGATTATTAATTTCCCTGCTTCCAATGTCAATCAGATATGTGTTTACAGAATTTCCGCTGAGATTTTTAAAATTATAATTCATTTTTACCTGATTATTAAAATCCCTGAAATTATTTTTCTGAAAATCTGAAACAATGTAAATCTCCTTTAGTGGATTTTTAGAACCGGAAAGTACTTCTTCGGAAAAATTTAGAATTTCATTAACGGAAGTATATTTATAGGATAATTTGAGACTCTTTAGTGAATCTGAAATTTTACCGGTATTGTCAAAAAGAATTTTACTTTCCTTTAATCCAATATTTGAAAACGGAATAAAATAAATTTCATCAGTTTCCTTATGAGCTGACAATATGCTGCTGACTGACTCTTTAGCTTTAGATAAATATTCACCCGAATTATCTCTGGAATTCATACTAAACGAATCATCTAAAAAGATCAGAGTTGTAGTTTTAACATTTGAAATTGAGTTTCCTGCATAACCATCGAATACAGGTCTTGAAAAACTTAATACAAGGAAACCGATCACAAGCATTCTGAGAAAAAGAAGCAGCAATTGTCTAAGCTTTATTCTCCGCATTTTAGATTTTTGTATTTCACGAAGAAACATTAATGTACTGAATTCGACTTTCCTGATCTTCCTCAGATTAAGCAGGTGAATGATAACCGGAATGATTAAAGCAGATAAAGCAAGAAGTATGGAAGGATTTAAAAAACTCATTATTCATTTAATTAATAAAACAAATTTATCTTTTCAGATTTGAAACCAATACTATTTCAAAATAATTTTATTAAATGATTATGAAAATGCATTTCACTTATTACAATCAAGATTAATAATTTAAGGTCAATAACATCCAAATCAAATTTGAGTGTGATCAATAATTAAGAAAATAAGCAATATTCTATAAAAAAAATTGACAGGTAAAATCGATCCAATTAAAAAATATTGTACAATATTACATAATATTATTGGATTATAGCCGGATATTATTTCAATTATGTCTGATTTTTATAAGTTTAAATTATGGAAGAATTTTGATGTTTTTTGTAAATAAATTTAAAGAATCCTTGATGTGCCACACTTTAAGGTGTGCCACATTTTAAAATGTGGCACGAATTATTTTTTTTTGAATTCAAAAAATTTTTAATTTCTAAATTTTTTAAGACTTTTACAAAAATAAAGCCTTTATTCGAACAAGATTCCGGTTTTTTCATATCCAAATTAAGTTATTGAAACTATATTCTTTTTTTTCACAATATCAAATTGATTTAAAAATTTTACTTCTAAAATGCAAATTCCCGTCTAACATTTGAAATTATTTTGACAATTACTGCTTTTTCACTTTGAAAATTATTTGAATAATGTCGAATAAATATGTTTATTTATGTAATTCTAAAAATTTGTAAAGTTGATGATTTAGCTTTTCAAAACGATTCAGACGGTACTGACTTAAGACAGGTTTATAATAAATTTTATGTATAATTTTACATTAATAATTCCAATATTGAGAGGAAAATTTCAGAATGCCAGCAATAATATTTCTAAATGGTAATTTCCCCGGAAAAAAGGTAATTAATTCTTTTTTAATGAAGAATGGTTTAATTATTGCTGCTGACGGCGGCGGTAATAGTCTCAAATCCATTGATATTTTGCCGGACATTGTAATCGGTGATTTGGATTCCTTAAGTAAAAGTAACCATGATTATTTTGTCAGGAAAAAGGTAAAGATAAATTTAATAATTGAACAGGAGACTACTGATTTTGAGAAGTGTTTACTTTATTGTAAAAAAAAGAATTTTAAAGAGATTATTGTATTCGGAGCATTGAGTCTCAGACCGGATCATACATTAAATAATTTCAGCGTACTTAAAAGATATTCGAAAATTTTCAGGATAAAATTTATTACTGATGATTTCGAAATATTGTATGTAAAGAATAAAATAAAGTTTTTATATAAAAAG
>DAIPYE010000177.1:0-6412 GCA_036782915.1 Bacteroidota bacterium
GAAATCAGATTTTATTAATGCAAGCTATACACTTCCTTTTTGCAAGCCGGAATATTTTGAAAAATTATGGGAAAAAATTACAGTTTCCTTAAAATTGAACGGAAGATTTGCCGGAAATTTTTTCGGTGAAAAAGACAGTTGGTCAGACAGTAAGATCATGACATTTCACACAAAACAAAAAGTGAAATCCATGTTGAAAAAATTCGATACAGAATTTTTTGAGGAAAAAGATGAAGACGGAGAAACAGCGACAGGCAATAAGAAACACTGGCATGTGTTTTCAGTAATTGCTAAAAAAATAAAAAGTTAATGTTTAATATCAGAAAAGCGATTTCGAAAGATCTGCAGCAGATAAGAGAGCTTTATCACGATACTGTAATTGCAGTGAATTCGAAGGATTATACTGAAGAGCAGATAAGAGTATGGTCGGGATCAGGATTAACTGAGAGCGGAAATACATTCACAAAAAAAATTGAAGAGCAATATTTTTATGTGGCTGAATATGAAAATAATATTGTCGGGTTCAGTTCGGTTACTGATGACGGTTATCTTGATTATATGTATGTTCACAAGGATTTTCAGAGAAATGGAATAGCAAAGGCTTTGTTAGAGAAAATTGAAAGTAAAGCTGATGAACTTAAACTTAATTTAATCACATCAGATGTGAGCATTACTGCCAGACCATTTTTTGAAAAACACGGATATGTTAAAACGGGAGAGAAAAAAGATCTGTACAGAGGTGTTGAATTTATTAATAATATCATGGTAAAACATATTCAGAGTATTTAAAAAGTTAATACCAATAGTTAAAAATATTATATTCAATTTTATATTTACTTAAAACAACAAACCCCAAATGATCAGGTTTTATAAATTTCTGATAATTGTTTTAATTCTTTCAGGCTGCAAAGATGCTGCAAAAACAGATCCTGAAACAAATATAAAAACAGAAAATCTAAAGTCAGATACAGCTTCTGTTAATTCAGAAAATGAATTCATTTCAGAGAATACTGATACTTTATTAGTAAAAAAAGATGATAATGAAAATATCTTTGAGGGAATTTATGTACTGAATCAGAATGAAAATATTTTCACTGATTGCAAAAATCCTGATTCTACTTACTGGATATCTGATGAAACTAAAAAGTTAAAAGGTTTATATGAAAAAATATACACTTCTAAGAATGTTTACAGCGCTGTTTATGCAAGATTAAAAGGTGAAATAGTAAATACTGTGGACAGACCCGGTGAATATATATCAGAGAAATATCCAAAGACCATTCTGGTAAAGGAAGTAATTGAAATTGATAAAAAGAATTTCAGGAACACTTGTCTGAAGTATGATTTCTGGGCGATTGGAAATGAGCCGGGATGGTCAATGCAGATCTCAAAGCATGAGAATCTGATAGAATTAACAGACCTGTCTGAAAAAAAATCTTATTACTTTTTTTACGAAGAGCCGAAGGAGGAAGAAGGAAGAATTGTCTATATTGCACATAATAATATCCAACAGTATATAATAGATGTGTTTATAAAAAAGGAAAAATGCAGAGACAGAGTTACAGGAGTAGAATATGATTATTCTGTCGAAGTGGAATTAAGCGGCGGAAAGAAATACAGAGGCTGCGCAATAAAAGGTAAAGATTAAAACTCTGATTTCTTCAATTAAATTTATCCTGTTCCAGACTTTCGTCCGAAGTTGCGCTCCAATCCATTATCTGAGCTTCCATTTCATCAATTGATTTAAACCTTACAGGATCATAGCATCCCAGAGGAAAATTCGCAGTTCGTACAAAACACCTGTTACAGTGAGTGCATGGATTATCCGGTTTATTCTTTCCTTCCATGAAAGTTTTCAAAAGATCTACATTGGCAAGAAAAGGTCTTGCCATTGCGACCATATCTGCTTTTCCCTGAGTAAGGGTATTTTCGATAAGATCTTTTTCCTGAAATCCTCCGTTTGCAATTACAGGTAATCCTGTTTCATCTTTAAAGCGTTTTGCGTCGCTTGCCGAAATTCCCGCTGAATATTCCCAGCCGATATTTGCAACCGGGCTCAGGATAAATTCAGGGATCAGATTAAACAAAGCTGCACGTGCCCATGCTTTGAAAGAAAGATGACTGTTAGAATTGTAAAACATTTTCATTTCGTGAAGGGGAAATTTTCCCGGATTGCCTTTCGGATTAGGGAATCCAAATCCTTTGTCAATGTGAAGATAATTTATGCCAAGCGCTTTAAGTTTCTTTGCGTAATAAAGTTTTTCATCAATTGTATCTCCGAAGTACCAGTCTTTTAAAGGGAATCTGAGCGGAAGCCGGATATTTACAGGCAGGTAATTATAATCACCTGAGGAAAGACGGATCCCGATCGGGAAGTCTTCTCCGACTTTCTTTCGGGTTGCAATAATTATTTCTTCAAGTAAACGAAAACGATTATCGAGCGAACCTCCGTATTTATCTTTTCTTCTATTAACTCCCGGATTCAAAAACTGATGTATCAGATAACCTTTTGAAGCAGTGATCTCAAGAGCATCTGCTCCGGCTTCACGGACACGCCTTCCCGCTTCTGAAAATTCAAAAATAGTTTTTTCTATATCTTCCTGAGTCATTTCGTGAAGAAGATTCATATAACCGTAAAAAAAGTCGAACATAGTTGATGAAGATTTCGCATCTTCTTTTTGTGAAAACAAACTTGTATGAGTATGTCCTCCTGTATCTCCGATCTGAACAATATACCGGCAGTCATACTGCTGAACACCTTTTATTGCTTCCGAAAACGGTTTTATAAAACGGTCATCCGAGATCTTCGGATACTCCATAGGCGAAGTTCGTTTATCGTTTACACTGATAGTAGCTGAGATAATTCCAGCAACATCATTTTTCGCAAAACGCTTTTCAAAATTTTTAAAAGCTGAGCTGACTGTTCCGTCGTAAAAGGAAGTTCTGCCGCCAATGGAAGAACGAAGCACACGATTTTTAAAATGCAGATTTTTGATTTGAAAGGGTTCGAATATCATTTCGGAATTATTTTAATTTTTAATAAACACATTTTATTTTGTAAAAAACTCAAGAGCTTTTTCATTTACCAGATCAGGTTTTTCATCGACAATAAAATGCCCGGTGTCAGGTACAAGCTCTATCTGAAGATCATCAACATATTTTTCATAACCTCTTAGCCAGTAATGAGAAACCGCAAAATCCTTTTCCCCGAAAAGAATTTTTGAAGGTGTTTTCAGATGATATTTATTGTATTTGCCCAGTCCCAGCGGCAGATACTCCTTAACAAGAAAATCTCTGTACAATTTTACAGATGCATATGCGCGGTCTTTCTCTTTGAACCTGTCCGAGAAAACAGATTTTTCATAATCTGTCCAGCCTTCTTTTCTTGTATTGCCTCTTGTAAAAAGATAATTGATGTAATTAGGACTTCCCATAAGCATTCTTTGACCGAAAAAGGGCATTGCAATTGGAAGCATATACCAGAGTCTGATCGTTGCCGGAATTAATTTCAGATCTAATTTCGGCCAGACAGGAGGAATATTATTCGCAAAATGCTGTGTTATCAACCCAGGATTTTTAGCGCTGGCGATGAAACCGATCCATCCGCCCCAGTCGTGACTGAGCAGTCTTACCTGTTTATAACCGAGAGCATGAATGAGTTTTACAAGATCATCGGCAAGTTCGTCTTTGGTGTAACCTTTTTCGGGAGCATCACTCCAGCCGAATCCGCGGATATCGGCGGCAATAACTTTGAAATGTTTTGCAAAAAACGGAATTTGTTTTTTCCACATATACCAGTGCTGAGGCCAGCCGTGATACATAATTATCGGCTCGCCTTCCCCTGCTTCGGCAACGTGAATTTTTATTCCTCCTATGTCTATAAATCTGTGAGTAACTTCTATTCCTTCGACAAGAGGAAAATTATTTTTTGAAGATTGATGATCCATTTTATTCTTTTAATTATTATGTTCTTCTCAATTTATATTATTTGAATAATAGATACGGAAATTTATTTAAACCGGATTTAAATATTCTGACAGAATATAAATATTTTCTCTTGAATATAAAATTCAGCGTTAAGATATTGAAACATTAAAAAAGAAATTATAATGTTAATCAGAAAAATCAGCGATAAGAAATTAATAGAAAATCATTTCAGAAAGAATACGGATCTGAATTTATATCAGCTTGGTGATCTCGATGAATTTTTCTGGAAGTTTACTGAATGGTTCGGATTATATGAGGAAAATGAAATTAAGCAGATTGTTTTAATTTACAAAGGAACAGATCTGGCTGTAATAATAGCTCTTTGTGACAATGGCTTGGAGGAAATGAAATATCTTATAGAAAAGATAAAAATGAATTTACCGGATAAATTTTATTCGCATTTGTCAAAAGGTCTTGCCGAAACACTCTCAGATAAATACGAACTTACATCTCACGGAACATATCTTAAAATGACATTAGACAAAGAAAGATTTTTAAATAATCATGAAATTAAAGATAAGAATGTGAGAAGATTAAAAGTATCAGAACTTAATGACATTCAGGAAATTTATAAAAGAAGTTATCCGGGAAACTGGTTTGACAAAAGAATGCTTGAGACCGGAAAATATTTCGGTTATTTTAACGAAGCGAACGGGAAACTTGCGGGGGTATCAGGAATTCATGTGTATTCTCCTTTGTACAAAGTAGCAGTACTTGGAAACATTACTACTGATCCGGAATTCAGAGGTTTGCAAATTTGCAGGAAAACGACTTCAGCTTTATGCTGGGACCTGTTTGAAACTGTTGACAATATCGGTTTGAATGTAAACAAAGAAAATACTGCAGCGATACAAAGTTACAAAAATGTCGGATTTGAGATAACGGGAGAGTATGAAGAGTATATGGCGGAGAAAATGAATTACAACACAGAGCCACGGAGTCACAGGGAAAATACTTATATGAAATAAATTTGTCTTCCTTTCTTTGTTTTATTTAATACCATTAAATTTTAAAACCAATTTTTCATAAAACAAAAAAAGATTTAGATTATATGAGACTATATATTAAATTATATTTCATAAGAGTCACTGTGTCCTTATGACTCTGTGTTAAAAATAAAAAATTAATTTTGACTGTCAAACTTGACAATCTTCTGCGGAACGAAATAAAAAACCGGAACAAGAATAAATATTGCAAGCGAAATATAAACGGAGATTAACGCGGTAACAATTGAAATTAAATAAATCACCGGACCGATCCTGCCTTTTTTTACACCTTGTTCTATCAATTCTTTTGAATGCAACGGACTGAATAAATTTGCTTTGATAGCGTGACGAAGCATAAGCATAAAACTGAAACCTGCGGCGAACATTGCAAAACCATAGAGCATAACGGGAATCATGCTTGACGGATGTTCACCGATGAATGCAGTCGGAAATGGAACGAATGACAACCAGAAAAGAAGAAGATTGTTATACCAAAGTGTTGCCCTGTCTGTTTTATCGAGACTATGAAAAAGCTGATGATGATTTACCCAGAAAATTGCAACTACAAGAAAACTCATTGCAAAGCTGACAAATTTCGGAGTGAGATGAATAAGTTCGGTTATGACATCCTGTGAAGTAAAATTTTCTGGGAGATGTGGAACACGCAGTTCAAGAACAAGCAAGGTAACAACAATTGCAAAGACCCCGTCGCTAAATGCCTCTATTCTGGAAGTCCCGGGTGTAAATTCTTTAATAGTTTTGTCCAAATAAATTTTTCAGTAATTTAGAGTTTATATTTTGAAAAAATAATAGAAAAAAGTTTTATACATAAAATGCAGATCCCAGCATGGTTAGTATAGTAAAAGCAGTTATAACAGTAATTAAATGTGCATTTTTTTAAGCCAGTGTAATTGTTTAGCGTACATTATACGACAGATCAGGACGCACAAACTTAAATAACAAGTGTCACCAGCAGCAATGCCTGTAAGCTAACGGATAATTTACCGGCGACAGAAAATCAATTGCATTTTTAAAATAAAGTACTATCGTTAATTTTGTAAAGAAAAAATTCGAACCAAAGGAAACCAAATTGTGAATCCATAATACATAAAAGTTAAGTATCTTAAAACTAATTCTGCTATGAAGTTCATAAAAAAAATATTCAATCCTGAAAAACTTTCCTCTCTGATCTTCTACCTAAGTATCTTTACATTCATCATCGCATTCAACTTCTCAGATCACGGAACCGGTGGATGGCAGCAGCAGTTTCTTCCATCTAACTTGCCTGGGATAACAGATATCACTTTCACAGACAGTCTTACCGGATTTGCAGTAACAGCAGTGGATGCAGGTAACCGCAGTTATATAATTAAAACTACTAACGGCGGAGACAATTGGGATATTTGTTTTCTGGACACCCAGGGCAGGCAGTTTACTAA
>DAIPYE010000178.1:0-6349 GCA_036782915.1 Bacteroidota bacterium
CAGTTTAACCCGTACGACGGTTTAGCAAACCGTTGGTTTAAGCCACTCACCCACCCTTCCGTGAAACAGCTATTTTGTTGAATAAATATATTGTTTTATACTTCCTATTTCAAGATAAGAATAAATTATTTAATGGAGATTATATCATTATATACAACAAAGATCATAAACGCCAGCAAAACTGCAAAACCTACATTCTGTAATACTACCTGAACTTTGTAAGGAACAGGCTTTCTTACAATGGCTTCATAAATAAGTAATACAAAATGACCTCCGTCAAGTGCAGGAAATGGCATGATGTTAATTACAGCCAAAGAAATGGAGAGTAATGCAATAAAGGAAAGAAATGTTACAATACCGCTTTCTGCTGATTGTGCCGATGCCTGTGCAATTTTTACCGGTCCTCCGATTGCCTTTTTAAATGGAACTTCACCTTTTATTATTTTAGATATTGTCTTGAAAAAAAGCTCAATTCCATAGTGATACATATCATAAGCAGCTACCGGTATAGCTGTTAATACATTGTAATTTATTTCCTTTGTTGGTCCGATAAATTTTGCAGAAAGCATAATTCCAATCGTGGAATCAGATGAAGGAGTAATATTGCAATTCATTTCCTCTGAGTTTCTGCTCCATTTTATTATAGATTGTTTATTTGCATTTTGCCTTATAAGATCAGTAAGTTGATTTGTATTTGTAACCTTTGTATCATTGAAATCAGTGATCAGATCGCCTTTTTGAAGTCCGCATTCGGAAGCCGGTTTACCTGAAATTACATCGTTTATTTCCGGAACTAACCCTTCAGGTGATAATCCAAAATTCTTTTCAGTCATATCACCAATTTTTTCTTTAGGAATGTTTATTACCGTATTTTGTCCATTCCGGCTGACTACAAATGTAAGAGACTGGCCTAAAGTTTCAAACTGTAGATTTGTAAAAACTTCATCCCATGAATTTACAATTTTATTGTTAATTGAAAGAATTTTATCACCGGATTTCAGTTCAGAATTAAATGCAGGCGAGGTTTGTGAAATATAACCAATTGTTGTTGTTTCATTGATAGTTTTGCCATTTGCTAATGTCAATCCGTAAAATATCAAAAAAGCCAGTAAAAAGTTCATTATTACACCAGCTGTAATTACGATCATTCTTTTCCATACAGGTTTCGCTCTGTATTCATATGGCATTGGCTCTTTTTCTATAAAGTCTTTGTCCATGCTTTCATCGATCATTCCCGCTACTTTTACATATCCGCCGATCGGGAATGCGCATATTCTGTAGTCAGTATTATCTCCTAGCTCAACTTCTTCATTCAGCTTACCAAATGTAAATCCGTTAATTTTATTGTATCCGAATAATCTGTAACCTATCCCAAGCGCAAATATCTCAGCTCTCATTCCGGTAAGTCTTGCTGCTATAAAATGACCGAATTCATGTATAAAAACCAGTACTCCTATTGCTATCAGGAAGTAAAATATTGAATTAAATAATTCCATTTGAAATTTAAGTATTTTGTGTTAAAATTTATTGTTAAGATAATTATTAAGTATGATAATTGAACCTTATAAAGAATTGTATCTGCTTATAATATTACACCTTGTTTCTTTGTCGATTTTAGAAATTTCTTCCAGATTAAATTCTGACTGACTATCATGGATCTCAAGTTGCTTTTCGATTATATCAGGAATTGATAAAAAACTGATTTTTTCCTTTAAAAAAAGTTCAACAGCAATTTCATTTGCTGCATTCATAACAACAGGATAAGTTCCGCCATGATTTAAAACATTATATGCGATTTTTAAGCATCTGAATTTATTAAAATCAGGTGTTTCAAACGTTAATGTGCTGAATTTTTTAAAATCCATATTACAAAGATCGGATTTAATTCTTTTGGGAAAAGTAACTGCATATTGAATCGGTATTTTCATATCAGGGATTCCAAGTTGTGCTTTTACAGAGCCATCAATAAATTCGACCATAGAATGGATTACTGACTGAGGATGAATTAAAACTTCAATACTATCATTATCAATCTCAAATAGCCACTTTGCTTCAATTACTTCCAATCCTTTATTCATCATTGTTGCAGAATCAATGGTTATTTTAGCACCCATTTTCCAGTTTGGATGAATAAGAGCTTCATTGACAGAAATTGTCTTTAATTCATCGTAAGTCTTATTTCTGAATGGACCTCCAGATGCAGTTAAAATAATTTTCTTAACAGATTTCTTATCTTCCCCTGCTAAGCATTGTAATATTGCAGAATGTTCGCTGTCTATTGGAATAAGTTTCACTTTGTGCTTTTCAATCAGATCATTGATTAATTTGCCTGCAATTACCAGTGTTTCTTTATTTGCCAGAGCAATATCTTTTCCTGATTTAATCGCATTTACAGTTGGATTTAAACCGGAAAAACCGACAAGCGCAGTAATCAAAAGTTCATAATTGTCTCTGCATGATACTTCTGTTAATCCTTCTTCACCAAAAAGAACTTCCAGTTCCGGAAAATTATAATTTAAATTAAACTCAACAAATGATTTTTTATCTGTAATTACAACTGTTTCCGGATTGAATTCCTTAATCTGTTCTGAAAGCAGATCTATGCGCTTATTTGTAGATAGGCAAACTACTTTTACCGGATATTCATTCTTATTTAAATTTTTAATTATTTCAAGAGTATTCGATCCAATTGAACCGGTGGATCCAAGCAAGCAAACTTTTTTAATCATTTGGATTTATAAATTTGAAATAATCCTGATACAAAGAAAAAACCCAAGAACAATAACTATTCTTGAGTTTATTTAAAATTAAATTAAATAAAAATTAATTCAGATATTTATTTATTACTGAAAGAAATGCTTCTTTATTCCTGCCGCCAATTATAGTTTCAACAATTTTTCCGTTTTTGTCAATTATGAAAGTAGTCGGAACCGCTTCTATATTCTTTCCGTCTGCAAGTCCGAAAGCATCTACAACTTCCTGATTTCCGTCAAGTATAGTATAAGAAACGGGATTTGTTTTTAAAAAATCATTAACTTTTTTTGAGCCTTCCTGCTGAAATACATTCATTCCAATCATTTTAAAATCTTTATCCTTCAGTTCTTCAGAAATTTTTGACAAATCAGGCATCTCTCTTACACAAGGTCCGCACCATGTTGCCCAGAAATTCAATAACACTACTTTTCCTTTCATATCACTTATAGAAACCTGTTTACCGTCTTCATTCCAGATAACATTAGGAGAAATTTTCTTTCCTGATGATTTCTCTACTTTTTCAACAGTATATAGCTTCAGGTCATCAGCTGTCTTGTTTGCTACTTCTTTTGTTGAGTTGTTTTTTTCCTGAGTTGCGGTTTCTTTTTTTTCGTTGATTTGATCTGATGTTTGCTTCTCTGCTGAATCCTTACCGCATGAAGAAAATAAAACTGCAGAAATCAGTAAAGAAAATACAATTAATCTGGTTTTCATTGTTTTACTTATTAGTTATTTGATTATTTTAAATTTGTTAATGCAGAAGAAATTTCTTCCGATTCTAAATGAGAGACACTTGCACAAATTACATTATCTTTATACCATACTACAACATTATTATTTTTATCTTTCATACATGGAAACCAGTTCTTGCCTGATTTAAGATTATCTTTAAACTCATCGCAAAGAATTAATTTATTGCGACTGCTCATCAATTCATTCTTATCCGCCTGCAATGTGTATATAACTATTGAACCTTTTTTGTGAATGAAATGAGCAATCTTGACGCCGTACATTTCGTTGCAAATTCCTCCCACAAGTATTACATCTTTTGAATCTGGAATAAATACTTTGAAATCTAGATACTTATTCATGGAATCAGTCAGCTCTTTACAATTGTTTGTCTTAAAATTTGGTTCAACTTTTCCGGAATCAATTTTATTAAATACATTTCTCGAA
Organism: Bacteroidota bacterium; assembly: GCA_036782915.1. GTDB lineage: Bacteria > Bacteroidota > Ignavibacteria > Tepidaquicellales > Tepidaquicellaceae > JAEUSI01. Next base: position 3,931 of record DAIPYE010000178.1, read on the forward strand.
ACAGCAACAATATCATTTTCAAGAAGTTCGGGATTCTTTTTCAGAAAATTATTAAGTATAAATGAAAAAGCAACAAGAGCAATCAATACATAACTTCCATAAATTAGATATTTTTTAAAATTAGATTTTTCTAACTGTATCTGATTTGAATATGCCTGTGAGATTGACTCTGATTTTAATTGATTTGCTTTAGAACTGTTTTCAATAATTTTATTAATTTTAAGTCCGATATCTTTATAAACATATAAAGGTGTTTCGATTGGTTTAATGCTTTTTTGAAGACATTCTTTTGTGAGTTTCTCGAATGAGTATCTGTTATAAATATCAGGATCAGTTTCTATCAGATTATTTATAGTTTGCTTTTCAGTTTCTGATTTTATTTCATTATCAATATAAGATGTGATCAGCTCATATTTTAATAATATATCATTTTTTGAACCTGATGAATCATTCAATGAATTGTCTTTGCTGTTAGAGGATTCTTCTGACATTGGAGCTTAATTAATAAAAATTAATAATAATATTTAATTTGATTTCAAAAAACTTATTTAATTAGATTGTTTTCAACATCGTAACCTCTTTGCTTTGCATAATCATAAAGTTTTTCTTGTAACATCTTTCTTCCGCGGTGTAATCTGCTTCTTACTGTTCCTATCGGGCATTGAACGAAGTCCGCAATTTCTTCATAACTTAATCCTTCAAGATCACATAAAATTACTACTGTTTTAAAATCATCCTGGAGTGAATTTAAAGCTTTGGTGACATCATCATCAAGCAGGTTAGAAAAAACTTTTTGTTGAAGATCAGAACTGTCAATTTTCTCAGATCTGATATTATCAAAGAAGTTTTCAACTTCTCCGTAATCAACTTTTCCTGGTTCTTTCTGATTCTTCCTGTATTTATTGATAAATAAATTTTTCATGATTCTGAACAGCCATGCTTTGCAATTAGTTCCTTTCTCAAATTTATGAAAGAATCGGAATGCACGTAAAAAAGTCTCCTGAAGAAGATCATCTGCATCTAACTGATTAAAAGTCATTTTATAAGCATAGTTATGCAGAAGATTCATATGCGGCATTGCTTCCAGCTCAAAATCAATTCTTCTCTGTTCTAATTCTTCCGCAGAATAATTTCCTGACACTTCTTCTGTTTCTTCCTCTGAAAATTCAAACAATTCATTTTCATCTGGAATTTCTTCTTCAGGAAGAGCGACTTTAGAATCTTTTTTACTGTTCATCTTTATTTTATCGGAAGCTGAACTCATTTTAAATAATATATTGTTAAACTACTTATTAAAAGTTTGTAATTCAATGAAAGAAATGTAAAAGAGTAGAAAGGGTTATGATATATGAAGTTTAGTTGGGCGAGTAACGGGTCTCGAACCCGTGACATTCAGAACCACAATCTGACGCTCTACCTACTGAGCTATACCCGCCATTTATCCTCAAAGTAACTATTTAAAGATTTTATTTCAATGGAATATTTTCCTTGACTTATTCTGTTTGCAGATTATCTTCTTCACTTTGAAATTGTATTCACTTAGCTTGAATATATTTACCAATATGACAATATATGCTTGTTTTTTGGAAATTTTGCAGATCTTTGATATTCAGGAGAGTTCTTTCATTTTATCTATATTTTATTAAAATCAGAAACTTAAATGCCTATTTTAATAATTATCATATAATTATTGGATATTTGTAAATAAATTAAATTTTTATTCATTTACACATTGATTAAAATTTCAAATAGAATTATATTGTTAATTAATTCGGCTGTTAACCGAAGGGTTACAGGTTCAAGTCCTGTCTGTCGAGCAGTTTCCATTTTATCAGTCCTGATTAAATTTTGATCAGGACTTTTTTTATATGATAAATGTCTGATTCTGGTAAATCTTTTATGTTTTAAATTACCGAATGCTAAATTGGTATTGTAAAATAAAATGAAGTTCCTTTTCCGGATTCACTCTCTACCCAAATCCTTCCGTTATGGGCAATAACAAATTCCTTTGAGATTGAAAGCCCTAACCCAACTCCGCTTTTATTGTTTTCAATGTTTTTTTTATCAAGTTGTACAAATTTATCAAATATCTTACTTAAATTGTTAGGTTCAATGCCTTTTCCATTGTCTTTTACGTTAAACAAAACTTCATTTTCATTTCTGGAGACAGATACAGAAATCTTTCCTTTTTCAGGGGTATATCTTATTGCATTACTGAGTAGATTTATTAAAACCCAGGCAATCTTGTTTGCGTCGGCCTTGATAATAGGTATATTCTTTTCTTTGTTTATATTAAAACTGATTTTTTTCTGCTCAAACTGCATTAACAAAGGTGTTACGGCAGCATCTATAATTTCATCGACAGAAATATTGCTGAATTTTAAAATCTCAGAACCCGATTCTATTTTAGAAAGATCTA
>DAIPYE010000179.1:0-6348 GCA_036782915.1 Bacteroidota bacterium
AAAACTATTACCGCGAAAGATAAAAATCTTGAATACCTTAAGAATACTGTAAAGAAGATCTGGAAAGTAATTAAAAATGCTGAAACCTTTGCTCAGGAAATGTTTCCTGCTCTAAAAAATTCTAAGTATCCTGATCTTCCTGATGAACTGGTTTTCATTCATGCTGAAGAAATTCTGGAAATGTATCCTGATCTTCCCAGAAAGCAGAGAGAAACTGCGATACTGCAAAAGTATCCTGCAATTTTTATTATCGGAATTGGATGGACTCTTGAGGATGGTTATCCGCATGAAATGCGCGCAGCTGATTATGATGACTGGGTTACTGAAACAAAATCCGGCAAAGGAAGAATCACGCACGGCATTAACGGTGATATACTTGTCTGGAATAATGTTACAAAGCGAAGGCATGAACTTTCTTCAATGGGAATCAGAGTAGATGCGGAAACTCTCAGAACACAGCTTGAAATGACAGGACAGCTTGATCTTTTATCAACTCCATACCACAGCGGAATAATAAATAATGAACTTCCTCTCAGTATCGGCGGAGGGATCGGACAGTCAAGAACAATTATGCAAATACTCAGGAAAGCTCATTTAGGTGAGGTCAGTGTTACTGTCTGGCCAAAAAAACTTAAAGAGATATGCGCAGCTAAAAATATATTTGTTCTGGAATAAATAAAGATCAGAAATCTATTTGAAATGAAAACTGCCTTCAGGAAAAGAAATTATTCCGGAAGGCAGTTCAATTTTACAAAACCTGAATATCATTTCGCTGATGCCGTCATATCATCCATATCTTCGGCTGTAGGTCCGTAAATCTGCGGATTCCTTACACCCATATTTCTGTAATATGTACTTAACTGACCGCGGTGATGGATAATGTCGAGCATCAGCATCCAGAAAATATCATACATCTGGGATTCAAACAGTTTGGTGCCGTTATATTTGAATTCCACAATCTTCTCATCCCAGGTTTTTTCATCAACTGCCTTTAACTTCTCAGCAACCTGCGAAGCATTTTTCTCGAAATAAGCTGCAGCTTCCTTAACACTGCCGAATTTTTTATCATCTCCTTCATTTGCCACAAAACTGTCTGCAGCATTGCATAAAGCTTCGGCGTGCGGAAGCATGTGGCCGATGATCCCGGCTGCTGTTCTTGCTTTGTCATTACTTCGGTATTCAAGTTTAGACATATCCTCCGGCAATCCATTTATAGCAGCCATTGTACTTTTCATTTCGGCTAACCATGTTTTAATGAAAAATTCTTTGTTTGTCATTTTGATTTTTTTTTGATTAATAAATAATATTGAATTGCTTTGGTTGCTTTTTTTATATCTTCAAAAATTTATAATTACAATTTTTAAATTCTGTTCTTTAATTGCAATCTCAATTTATTTCAATCTTTCTAATTGTCCCTTTCTTTTAACTATGTTTTTATAGTCCCATTGAATTTCTTTTGATTTTTTCAGCCAGCGTTTTAAATCTTTTACTTTTATTTCCGAAAGATTATTGTAGAATACAGATGCATCTTTAAATTTTCCACCTATAACTTTTAAATCTTCCTCTTCAAAATCAGCTCCGCTCCAGAACATTAGTCTGATCCCGGCTTTTTGTTTGCTGTAACCAACAACCGGATTTCCATTTATAAACCAGACAGGATGCGAGTGCCAGATCTTGCTTTCTGCATCGGATAATTCTTTGTCAATGATTTCAGCAAGCCGTCCGCAAATTTTATTAAAGTCCGTGCTTTGTTTGTCATTATATATTTTAATTTCTTTGTTCAATTCTGTTTTATAATTAGTCGGAGTCGGTCAAGCAAAATTACAGCTTATTTGTTTTGTATTTTAACGGAACAACTCCGCGGATTCATTGAAAAATTATGTTGAATATGCAGTAATACATTTGATTATGTAATATTGTCGATCCCGGAAGTTATCTCTGCTTCACTATCCTTTTGTAGTGCACACATCACAAAATTAAATTTATTTAAAATATTTATTTAATTATTTATTCCAAAAGTTAATGATAATAAAAACAATTATTGCGAATATTCCGATCAGAGAAAATATAAATAAATAGTCAGCAATTTGTTCCAGTCTTTGTTCTCTTTCTTTTAATTCGGTTTTGATTGATATAAAGGATAATACAGAAGATACTGTCAATAACAATGCTATTATTGCAGTGAATTCGTCTACAAGTGTATTTTCTTCCATATTTGTCAAATGCAAAGATGTAATAATGAATAGACAAAATCCCAACAGATTTGCTGAAGTTCCTAAAATATGCTGAGAAGTTTTATTTGCCAATTTGACTGTCTAAAGTTTTATTTGTTTTTAACAATTTCAAAAGCTCTTCATAAGTCCATTCATTACCTGCTTCAAAAAAGGAATAGGTTTTATCCCAATGACTTCCTTGTCCCCAGCCAACCATGGTTGAAATGATCTTTGTATTTCCGTTTCCAATATCAACAAACTGAATTATTTCCTGTAAGTTTTGATCTTCATTATTTGCTTCAGGGGGAAAATTGTCGTTGAGATTTACTTTTAGAGTCAGCATTTCATTATCCAAATAGTTGATAATATCCAATTGTATTGCTGTTGAGTCGTCTGTTGTTTTGGTTGAGTCATAGTTTGTTCTGATCCATCCACCGGTTTTCATATTAGTTTTTACAACTGGTGCTATCCATTTTTCAAGCCCTGTATCTGTCGTGAAGAGTTTCCATACTTTTCCTCTGTCGACCGGTACAACTATTGAAAATTGTAACGCCCTCTCACCAAATATTGTAACATAAGATGAGTTTATAACCTGTGACTGAATTCCTGCAAAAGGAACAATAAAGAAAATAATAAACATTAATGCTTTCCGGATTTTCATATTCTTAATTTATTTTTTAGGGCTTTTTGAAACTATCACATTTCTTCCAAGAGTTTTAAATCTGACACCGTTGTCTTGTACAACTGTTATAGTGATATGACCGGTTTTACTGGTATTAATATCTCTGACTATACCGGATTTTCCTTTATGAACACCAGCGGTGACATTGCATTTGCAGCCATCTTTTATATTTTCAACAGAGTTTGATTTCATGATTAATTTTTAAAATTTTTGTTTGATTATGATAATATTTCAATCTTGTTATGTCTTAAGAAGAAAAGAAATATTTAATTAGCTTAAATCATATCCGATGGAATGATCTGAATAATTTTTAATTTTATTTAAAAGTATGAAGGACGCTACTTTAAATGCTAAAGTCCATATGTAGAATAATTGATAAACGTTGCAAAATATTTATATGAAGTAAAAAACCCTGTTTACAATCAGGTAAAAACTGTTGTTTCAAAATTTAAAATTATTTATTCCTTCAACCCGCTTAGTCAATACTTTTTCAGTAGTTCGCTGTTTTACAGGTTTTCAGGTTTATAGTAATGTATTACAGCACCTCCGTTAAATGTTTTAGTTCTTAATAGTTTAAGAATTAACCTGTTATTAATATTTTCAAATAAGGGTAAGCCGGATCCTGATATTACAGGATGAATACAAAGTTGTAATTCATCAATTAAATTAAGTTTCATTAATTGCATTATTAAACTCCGGCTGCCGACAAAAATATCTTTACCCTGTTGTTGTCTTAATTCTAATACTTCTTTTTCCGGTGAACGGTTTGCAAGCATGGCACTTTTCCATTCTGCATCCTTAATTGTATTTGAAAAAACAATTTTTGGGATCTTATCCATTATCATGGCAAATTCGTCCGTAGTTTTGTCACCTGTAGGATTTTCAGCAATAGTTTGCCAGTATTTCATTAGCTGATATGTTATCCTCCCGTATAAAATTATATCTCCGCTGCTCAGCAGATCAGCATAATGCTGATGTATTTCTTCATCCGGAATTATTGCTGTATGATCACAAAAACCGTCCAGTGTCATATTGATTGCTGCAATTATTTTTCTCATATTTTTAAAAATATTCAGTTAAAACGCGCCTATTGTGAAGGTGCTGTTGTTAGCAGGGGAATTTGAAAACGATTGTTCAATAACATTTATATTCATAGAGCTCAGGAAGTATTGAAACATAAAATTTTTATTTCTGAACTCTTAAGATCTTTTCCATTTTGCGACCTTTTGCCAGCTCATCTACAAGCTTATCCAGATATCTTACCTGTTGTGTTAACGGATTTTCAATTTCTTCAACCCTGTAACCGCAGATCACACCGGTAATGAGATGAGCATTAGGATTAATATTGGATCTCTGAAAAAATTTTTCAAAAGTTACTTTTTCTTCAATGAGTTTCTGCAGCTTTTTTTCATCATAACCTGTAAGCCATTTAATTACCTGATGTAATTCTTCTTTCGATCTTCCCTTCTTTTCAACCTTTGTGACATAATGAGGATAAACTGATGCAAATGACATTTTTGCAATTCGTTCATCGTGATTTTTATTACTGCTCATTTTTATGATTAAACTTTTAACATTTTTCAGAATTCACTTTCCCGGATCTGTAAATGATGTGATCCTGTCAGGATATCTTTCTGTATCGTGTACCAATGTAATCTACAAAATCAGGTTTCAATCCCTGTTCACGTATAAGTATCTGAATTTGCGCGATGATGAATGGAATGGTAATTAAGCTGCAACGCAATGTCACCGGGAGATGCTGCATAGCTCTCACCGTCATAGCCGGTATATGATACTTCTGTCATAAGTTCTTCATCGGTCTTTGAATCAAGATATTTTATCCACAACAGTAAACTGTCGTTCCATTTACTTTCGAGTTCATCAGTACTATAAAGAGGAATCCACCAGTCCATTTTATCGGCTTTTGGATCCTGTGTAACTCTTGCCATCCATTTATACTGGCAGTTTATCAAATGACTGAAAAACTTAACAGCTTCAGCTTTTTCCGGCAGTTGTTTTATTTTCTCAAGCAATTTTCAGTTAGAATTATCATTGAATTTGAACGTATCGGCAAGATAATTTTTAAATTTCATTTGTCTATGAAAAATATATAATTAATTTAGTTTGACTTTGTTCTTTGCTTTGATCTTTTAAATAAATACAACCTACAAAAATGTAAAGGCAATATTTTTGACAATGTTATTTTTTCCGCTTACTAGATTTTGCCTTTTTGTTAAAGTCCAGTGCAAGTTTGATCCAATAGTTAAACTCTTTCTGAGTTTTCATTCCATTGTCATCAATTATAACCCAGCCAGTCATTGGTCTTTTTGTAAAATCCATAGTCCGGCATCCGTTTTTTTCAATTGCAGTTCCGTGAAGCTGAGGATCAATACGGCACATAAGTTCGTCCTTGATAATCCCGACACACATTTTGCCGTTATACATAAAACTCAGACCGCCCATCATTTTCTTTTCTTCAATGCCGGGAAGTCCGGCAAGTTTTACCCTTATCCTTTCAGCTAATTCTTCATTGTAAGCCATCTGATAAATTTTTTATTTCGCTGAATGTAAAGCTACTCTGTTTCCTTCTGTATCTATGAAATGTGCAATAAATCCATTTTCCCCGATGGAAGTTTTTGGAATTACAATTTTTCCGCCTGCTGACTCAACTTTTGACAATGGTGTACTTAAATCATCACCGCCATTCAGATATACCACTGTTCCTTCCTTTGAAGGTTTATTACCATCTGACTGTGTAAGTCCGCCGCCTATTCCTCCGTTTTGCATATCTGCAGGAAACATTCCGTAATGTCCGCTCGGATTTGGCATCTCCATTATTTCTATCCCCAGGACAGTTTCATAAAATTTTTTTGCTCTTGCGAAATCAGTTGCCGGGATTTCAAACCAGTTAATTGCGCTTTTCATTTTTTTGTTTTTTAAATTTGATTTATAAATTTTTTTTAAATTTGTGTCAGAGAATTCAGATATTCTATGAAAACTTTTATAATTTTTACTTTAGCCCTGACATTTATATAAAGATAATAAAAATATTATTGTCTTTGAATGCATGTGATAATTTTGTTTTAAAATCTAAGTTTTAAAATTATTGATCATTTGCGAATTCGCAGTTAATATTACTTTCAATTTGAAGTGAGACTTTACTGATTTGAATTGTAACTCTAAAGAGGGGATTGATACAATTTATTGAAAGTTTATCTGTTTTCAAAACCATCGCGTATTGCCGATTCCAGTTCAACTATGTTTATATCTTTTAAAGTTTTGAACTTAATGCAATAACCGCTGACGCTTGCCTTACCTATTTTATTTTTATATGTTTGCGAAAGGTATTTTTTGTCTTTAATGCTGAGTATATAAACAGATATTCCTGTCGTGTTTGCACTCAAACCAATTTGATAAAACTCTCTTTTTTTCCCATCAGCATAATTTATTGTT
>DAIPYE010000180.1:0-6331 GCA_036782915.1 Bacteroidota bacterium
AAAAAATCCGGCTTCTATCAATTGAAATATGTTTCAATCATTTCAATAATCGATTAAAGCCGGATATTTACTAAAATTCTTTAATTTCTTTTCAGCTCACGTCCTGCAAGAATTACATTTATTTCTTTTACTTTACCGCTGTTATTCTTTATTGACAGATCCGCAAGCATGAAATTTGTGTTACTGCTCCAGGAGCATCCTATACTTCCGGATCGATCTAAGTTAGAAGAAGTGACATATAGATCTTCTCTGTCCGGGTTACAATTTGATATACTGAAGCTTTTAATTCCAACTAAAGAAGTAACTTTTGAATCAAGAAATAAATTTTCTCCCGGTTGAATTTTCAAACTTAAAGAATATACAGCATCCTTCTGTGTCTGAGCAGCTCCTGTCTGAAGTGTTTCATTGCTGCCGGAATTCTCAGGAGAAGTTGAATTTACAAGAGATGTCATGTTTTCACTGCAGCCTGTAATTAAAACTGTTAATATCAATATTAAATAACCGGATATTACTTTGATTGTTCTCATTTTTGCCTTCCTTTCAATTATATTTAAAAATGTTTTTTTTGTTGACTGAATTGCTTTTGTTGTTTCACCGGTGTTTGTATTAATGTTATTCATTTTGTTACTCCTTATTTTAGTTTTTATTTTTAATTAAAAGTTATTTTTAATTCCTGTACAAAAATGTAATTTTCAATTATGATTTATAATAGGTGAGGTTAATCAATTTATTATAGGTGTGAATACTTAAAGTCTCATTCAATATGAATTCAGCTTTTGTATTTTTAATCTGTATTTTACTTTGAAATAGTAATAATATGTAACTATGTTAAATTAAACTTATTTTAATCAGTTATACTTTTTAATATTATTGAAAAATCATCCAGACATTTTTGTCACAAATATTGCATTTTAAATGATCAAAGACGAATCAGAGGTTATAAAACAACTTGTTCTTGGTGATGAAAAAGCCTTTAAAAGCATTTTCAAATTATACAGGAATATGGTTTACAATACTGCTCTTGGATTTCTGACAAATGTTAATGATGCTGAGGATATCACTCAGGAAGTTTTTATTCAGGTTTTCAGATCTATTGAACAGTTTAAAGAAGAATCAAAGCTCTCAACCTGGATCTACAGGATCACAATTACCAAATGCCTTGACCTGATCAGGAAAAGGAAAACGAAGAAACGATTTGCTTTTATTGTGGATATTTTTGATAAAAATGAAAAAGAGTATTTTATAAATTATGATCATCCGGGAGTTGAGACTGAAAACCGGGAATTGTCAAAAACATTATTCAGGGAAATTGACAAACTTCCCGAAAATCAAAGAATTGCATTTGTGTTAAACAAAATCGAACAATTAAGCTATAAAGAGATCAGCGAAGTTATGGAAACATCAATATCAGCCGTCGAATCACTTATTTTCAGGGCAAAAGCTAACCTGAAAATGCGGCTGGAAAAATTTTACAGATCCTGAGCGAAGGTTTTTTGAACTTTAAGAGTCTAAACCATTAAATATCAATATATGCTTTATGAATGAAGGTGAAATTAACAGAAAAGTTGAAGAAACTCTTAACAGCATTGATAATCTGAGCAGATCGGCTCCTGATGATTATATGTTCATGAAAATTGAAAAGAGTTTGAGAAGTAAAAAAAGCAGCTTTGTATTGAAAAATACTTATGCAGGAAAATTTGCGATCGGATTCGCAGTTTTGCTGATCATAAATATTTTTTCTTTTTTAAATTATGAGAATAATCAGAAACACAATATTAACACAACAGAATTTAAATCATCGGATTACTCCGACAAAATTAACGAGTTTGCAAAGTCAAATTTTTATGATGATGACGAATATAATTATAATAAAAAATGAATTACTTCGATAAAAATAAATTATTAACTGCGGCGGTAATTGTTTTACTGATAACAAACATTGGTATTCTTAGTCTGTTGTGGTTTGACAGATCACCTGTAAATTCATTTGAAAAAAACTCACACGGCAAAAGACCTCCCGGCGAAAGAATGCCGCCTCAGGACGGTATACCACGGCCTGATAGAATGCCTCCCGGAGATGGTCCTAAAGATTTTATTATCCGCGAACTTAATTTAAACGAAAAGCAAATAGAGGAATTCGGGAATTTAGTTAAAGAACATCAGACTGAAATGAGAGAGTTAAAGGATAAGATCAGAAATGAAAAAGAAGAATTATGGGATTCTATGAGCGGTAAAGCTACTGATAAAAATTCTGTAGAAAGAATTACTTCGGAAATCGGCAATAATCAAAAGCAGATCGAACTTATAACTTTAAGGCATTTTCAAAAAGTAAGAGATCTGTGCAATGATGATCAGAAAAAAAAGTTTGACGAAATAATAAAGGATGTTTTGAGAATGATGGGTCCCGGAACCCCGCCTCCGTTTCCAAATAAAAATTAATCTAACTAAATCTAAACAGTTTAATGAAATACATTTTAATTATAATTCTGTTTATGTCAGTATTTTATTCATGCGGAACTGAATCTGAAAATGATAACCTTCCCGATCTGTCCGGAGCAAATAAAATTAAATTCAGTTACAAATTAGATTTTGATCCCTCCGGTAAAATGAATATTAAATATGTAGAGATATCTGATCTGAAAACTGTCAGTGATATCAGAAAAATAATTAATTATGAACCTTTCACATATATCTATTGCATTTCTTCCGGCTCAATGGGTTTTTATAAAGACAGTACTCTGCTTGCTGACATGGTGTTCAATACCTCGCAGGATCTGATGCATATTTCATGTAATTACAAAGGCAGACTGGTTGCTATTAAACTTTCCGAAGAAAATGCAAGGTTTCTTGACAGCTTTAGAAATTAAATTCATTAATTTACTCTTAAGCATATAAAGCATAAAAATGATAAAACTCTTTTTTACAATGTTTCTGCTCTCATCTGTTATTTCATTTGCTCAAATCACTCCGGAAATTTACTCATGGAAACAAAACAACAGCGGAGTAACCGGTTATAACGGAATTCTTGCAGACGTTCAGCAGGTTTTTTATTCGGCAAATTATGCTTATGTAAAATGCACCGGAATTCCTTCTTATACAATAGGTCCGTGGAATATGAATCCGAATCTTCCCACAAATCAAAACTGGGTTTTTAAAATTACAAGATTTCCTGTTCCGGCTGCAACACCTGTAACTGCAGGTAACGGACAGATCGGTGTTCTGATAAATGGAGTTGTATTATTTAATGCAGGTGATGCAATGTCTTACAATAATCAGAATGTATGGCACAGAGTTGCACAATATTTCGAAGCCGTCAGTTTTGATACTTCAGGCGGACATCCGGGACCTTCGGGATCTTATCATTATCACATTAACATGAAAAAGCTTTATACTCCAAATCCTTCACAGCATTCACCGATACTGGGATATATGTTTGACGGGTATCCTTTGTACGGACCTTATGGTTATTCAAATACAAACGGAACAGGCGGGATCAGAAGAATGAAAAGCGGTTACAAAAAAAGAGCAATTACTGTAAGGACAATTTTTCCCGACGGAACTGTCCTGCCTTCAGGTCAGTGGGGACTGGCTGTAAGTGCGACTTATCCACTTGGTTGTTTTACAGAAGATTATGAATTGAACACAGCCGGAACTGATTTGGATTCACATAATGGCAGAAACTGTGTCACGCCGGAATATCCATTATCAACTTATGCATATTTTATAACTACAGACTCACTTGGAAATCCGGTTTATCCTTATATTATAGGTAAAACTTTCAATGGAACAGTTACAGCCGGGAATGTACCTCCCGGTGGACACAATGTAATTTCAGAACCTGTTACACAATATTTTTCTACCGGTATTAGACTCAAAGTATATCTGCAGGGTTTTAAAAATGGAACTACGCTGATTCCGGATTCACTCAAATTATATTTACGAAATCATTTTTCACCATACAATATTACAGACTCGGCTTCAACTGTTCAGGATTCATCTGGTTTCGGAATTTTTAATTTTAATTATGCAAGGACTGATTCATGTTATTATTTAGAAATAAAACACAGAAATCACATGCGGACTTTCAGCAGTGTTTGTCAAAGTTTAGGTGGAAATATTTCAACTTATGATTTTACCCTTTCTTCATCAAAGGCATTTGGAAATAATTTAATATATACTCCGGATATTAACGTAACCGGAGGCTATGCTTTTTACGGAGGTGACGTAAATCAGGATGGAATAACAGATGCGGAAGATGTAAGCACTGTTGAAAATTCTGTTCTTAATTCTGAAAGCGGTTATATAATATCGGACCTGACAGGAGATTACATTGCAGATGCTTCGGATATAAGTATTACCGATAATAATTCTTCTCTAGGCATTACTATTATAAGACCGTAATTTTTTAATTACTAAGTTCACTCTAAATATTAATCTAAAAATATAATAATCCTTAATTAAATAATCTTAAAAAAAATGAAAAAACTTTCTTTAGTAATAATTTTTTGGGGGCTAATAGTTACAATTACATATGCTCAGATAACACCGGATATTTATTCATGGAAACAAAACCTGACAGGTGTTACGGGTTATAACGGAATAACTGCTGATGTTCAGCAGGTATTTTATTCCGCAAATTTTTCATATGTAAAATGTACCGGAATTCCTTCTTATACGATTGGTCCCTGGGCAATGAATCCAAATACGCCAACAAATCAGAACTGGGTTTTTAAAATTGCCAGATTTCCAGTTGCAGATCCGACTCCGGCTACTGCGGGAAACGGGCAGATAGGAGTTCTGACAAACGGTGTTGTAGTTTTCAATGCAGGAGATGCAATGTCATATAACAATCTGAATATCTGGCACAGAGTCGCACAGTATTTTGAAGCAGTAAGTTTTGATACTTCAGGGGGACATCCCGCACCGGGAGGTTCATACCATTATCACATTAATATGAAAAAATTATATACACCGAATTCTTCTCAGCATTCACCGATCCTAGGATATATGTTTGACGGATTTCCTTTGTATGGTCCGTATGCTTATTCGAATACAAACGGAACAGGGGGGATCAGAAGAATGAAGAGCGGTTTTGTAAAAAGAAATATAACTACACGAACAACTCTTCCAAACGGAACTGTTTTACCGTCGAATCAATGGGGACCTGCTGTAAGCACACAATATCCTTTAGGCTGTTTCATTGAAGATTACGAGCCAGCAACCGGAAATGCCGATCTTGATATTCACAATGGAAGATTCAGCATTACGCCGGAATATCCGCTGGGGATCTATGCATATTTTATCACTGTTGATTCACTTGGAAATCCTGAGTATCCGTACATTATCGGAAGCACTTACTACGGTGAAGTTGTTGCCGGTAACGGAGCACCGGGCGGCGGACATATTGTAATTTCTGAACCGGTTACACAGTATATCCCGACAACAGGGATTGCAAACTCTTCCGAACCAATGAACTTCGCTTTGGATCAGAATTATCCGAATCCATTTAATCCAGAAACAAACATTAAATTCAGCATCAGTAAAGCTTCCTATACAACTTTAAAAGTTTTTGATATTTCCGGAAAAGAAGTTTCTTCACTCCTGAATGAAAATTTAATTGCGGGAAGTTACATTGTAAAGTTCAACGGCAGTTCTCTTTCGTCGGGAATTTACTATTATACATTGACTTCCGGTGAGGTTAAGCTGACAAAAAAAATGATGCTGATAAAATAAACCAGACTCTGTAATTTCCAAAAAGTTTTTCAGATGAATTTTTTACTCATCTTTTTCTCAATACTCTGACAAATAAAGATTTAACAATAACAATTAAAAACAAAAGAGTGTTTACTGAAAACAGTGAAAATAATATCACGCTGAATTTATTTAATTCATAAGCAGCGGATATATTTCCGGATGTAATTTCAGTGAACGCTCTTGTTGTCCCGCACATAAAACATTCCCTGCCGTAAAGAGACTTGCTTACACAAACTGGAGAAATACTTAACAGCAATTCCGGGGAAAAAATCGAAAGAATTATAACAACAAAAATTAATACCGAGAAAATGATCCATACAATTCTGAATGAAAATTTTATATCAGAAATAAACGTTTTATTCATTTATTAAAATTACTGACACATTTTTAAATTGTTGATTGAGTATTAATAAAGTAATTTCATATCAGTTAATCAGCAAGGTTCTCTGACAGTATTTCAAATCTTTTTAAATTCTTATTAGAATTATTAATTCTGAATAAATATAATAAAAATATATCCGTCAATCCTGACAATTTATCTCTTGAAATTTACAATGATGCTGACTTTGCCGTGCAG
>DAIPYE010000181.1:0-2524 GCA_036782915.1 Bacteroidota bacterium
GTAAATAATTCACTGGTATGTTACGGACTGGAGAAATGGGGATCGGAATTTTTAAAAGAAAAATATCTTAAGCCATTAGCTACGGGAAAAAAGCTCGGCGCATTTTGCCTGTCCGAACCGGAAGCAGGAAGTGATGCAACACATCAGCGGACTGAAGCAGTAAGAGATGGTGATCATTTTATAATCAACGGAGTAAAAAACTGGATCACCAACGGAGTAAATGCGGACATATATTTTCTTCAGGCAATGACGGATAAATCAAAAGGTTATAAAGGAATTACTACCTTTATAATTGAACAAGGAACGGAAGGTTTAGAAGTCGGAAAAAAAGAAGACAAACTTGGAATCAGAAGTTCTGATACATGTACTTTAGGACTGAATAATGTAAAAGTGCCGGTCGAAAATATTCTTGGTGAGGAAGGAATTGGATTTAAAATTGCAATGCAGACATTGAACGGCGGAAGAATCGGAGTAGCTGCTCAGGCACTTGGAATAGCGCAGGCAAGTTTCGAAGCTGCGGTAAAATATTCCAAACAAAGAAAAGCATTTGATTCCCCAATTTCAAACTTACAGGCAATACAATTCAAGCTTGCAGATATGGCTGTAACAATCGAAGGTGCCAGATTAGTAGTATTCAACGCTGCAAAAAACAAAGATGACGGGAAAAGTTATGTAAAAGAAGCTTCGATGGGAAAACTTTTAGCAAGCCAGGCGGCTGTAAACTGCGCATTGGAATCAATTCAGATTCACGGCGGATATGGATATGTCAGAGAATATCTGGTTGAAAGATATTTAAGAGATTCCAAGATCACACAGATTTATGAAGGAACAAGCGAAATACAGAAAATTGTGATAGCGAGAGAACTTCTTAAAGATTAATGTTCAAAAGGTAAAAATAATATTTGCCATAAAGTTTGCGCTGTTAAGATTTCCTGACAATGAAGTTACAAGAGGTATTGTTTTAGGCTGATCAAGCGGAACGAATCTGTAGCTTAATTCAAAACCGAATCCGATCATGGAAAAGCTTTTTATTCCAAGAAGTATTTCGTAATTGTATGTCCAGAAGTCATTTTGATAAGATCTGACTCCAATATAATTCTCTCTTGAAATATCAACATACAACTGACTTGTAATTTCCTCTTCGATGTACATTGCTCCGCCTCCTACTCCTAAATAGACTTTATTCAATGAAGATTTTGATTCTGTAAAAGGATAAAACTTTACTCTGGCATTCAAAGGAACAGCAAACAGACTGGTCTGAACAGGATAATAAAAAATGCTTCCTCTGCTGTCTTCAAAATAAAATCCGTCGCTGCTCAGCGAATTTGAAAACAAATATGCCGGGGAAAATTCTACTGCCACTTTTTCATTGAATGATACTCCGATAAAACCGTCAAGCTCTTTTAAGAAATCACCGTTGGATAATTGAAAAAAAGGATATGCATTCCTCGCAGTCGGGTTTGTTAAAAAAACAAATTTATACCCAATACCAGCATAGACAGAAGTACTTGAAGATCGCTCTTTGATCTGGGATTCCGCATTTACTGACATAAAAATCAGCAAACATATTAAAAAAAGTTTTTTCATACTTTATTTTATTATAAGATATATCTGCTCAGATCACGGTTTTTTACAATTGCGCTAAGCTTATCATTCACATACTTCTTAGTTATCTCAACTTTATTTTTTCTGATCTTGTCAGGAACTTCAAACAAAATATCTTCAAGTACTGTGGTTAAAATCGTATGCAACCTTCTGGCCCCGATATTTTCCACCTGTTCATTCACTTCAGCCGCAATTTTTGCAATTTCAAGTATTGCATCTTCAGTAAATGTCAGATCAATATTCTCGGATTTAAGTAAAGCAGCATATTGTTTCAGTAAAGCATTTTCCGGCTGCGTAAGTATAAGATAAAATTCATCACGCCCGAGACTGTTAAGCTCTACTCTAATAGGAAATCTTCCCTGCAGTTCAGGAATCAGATCACTCGGCTTCGCTGTGTGAAATGCTCCGGATGCTATAAACAATATATGATCACTTTTCACCGGTCCGTATTTTGTAATAATAGTCGAACCTTCAACTATCGGAAGCAGATCCCGCTGAACACCTTCTCTGGAAACATCAGGACCTTGTCCTTTTCCACCGCCACCGGCGACTTTATCAATTGCATCTTTTATAACAGCATCCATATCTATAAGCTTTGCTGACTCTTCCTGCGCAAGAACTTTTTTAGCCTCAGCAATTGAAAGTTTTCTCTTTTTGGATTTTTTAGGCATCATATTTCCAAACAGATCGTTAATGTTAATTCCCATTTCCTCAAGTCCGATGGGACCCAGTACCTGCATCATTGGATAATTTTCACTTGAAAGATCCAGTTCGATTATTCTGTTATCAAGTCCACCTTCTTTTAACTGCTCGCGCAATTTCTCTCTGGTACCTGAATTAATTTCTTCCTGAGTTTTTTTATCAGCTTCATTTTCATCCTTATTCACCGTTTGTGATGCAGTTCCATTAGTTGATTTTT
>DAIPYE010000181.1:2558-6184 GCA_036782915.1 Bacteroidota bacterium
AGGCGGTAAAAGAATGTCGAGAATTCTTTCAATGGTATTTTCCTCTGCTTTTACTTCCACTTCCTTCATTTTTTCAGTTTTAACAATGGAAACTGACAAGTCTGCAAGTTCTCTTATCATAGATTCAACATCTCTTCCGACATAGCCGACTTCAGTAAACTTTGATGCTTCAACTTTAATGAAAGGAGCATTTGCCAGTTTCGAAATTCTTCTGGCAATCTCAGTTTTTCCTACTCCCGTCGGTCCGATCATAATAATATTATTCGGCATTATCTCATCTTTCATTTCATCTTTTACCTGCTGTCTTCTCCATCTGTTTCTCAAGGCAATTGCTACAGATTTTTTTGCATTTTTCTGACCGATAATATATTTGTCAAGCTCTTCAACTATCTCTGAAGGTGTCAACTGTCTGATCTCTTTATCCGGAAAATTAATCAAATCTTTTTTAGCTTTTTGTTTAACTGCCGGTTTTTTAATATTTTTATCTTCTTTTATCAAGTATTTTTTAAATTAATTTTTTTTAAATGTTCAGGATTTCTTTAACTCTTCTATGGAAATATTATGATTTGTATAAATACAGATATCAGCTGCCTGATCAAGCGATTGCTTTACAATTTCCTTTGCATCAAGTTTGGAATATTTCAGAAGCATTCTTGCAGCTACCAGAGCATACGGTCCGCCTGATCCGATAGCAACAATTCCGTCATCAGGCTCAATGACATCCCCTGTCCCGGAAATTATAAGAGCTTTTTCATTATCTACTACAGCCAGCAATGCTTCAAGCCTTCTTAAATATTTATCCGTTCGCCATTCTTTTGCAAGCTCTACGGCTGCTCTGGATAAATTACCTTTGTATTCTTCAAGTTTGCTTTCAAATTTTTCAAAAAGTGTGAATGCATCCGAAGTTGCTCCGGCAAATCCCACAAGAACTTTATCATTAAAGATCTTTCTTACTTTTCTTGTAGTATGCTTCATTACGGTATTTCCCATTGTTACCTGTCCGTCACTTCCGATTACAGCTTTTCCGTCTTTTATAAGTCCTATTACAGTAGTTGATCTGATTTTATTTTCTTCTTTCAATTTTCTATAAATTTAAATTAAATTATTTCTCTTCTTAATTTTGCAACAGGTAGATTTATTGCTTCTCTGTATTTTGCCACTGTCCTGCGGGCAATTCTAAATCCTGCTTTATTCAGTTCAGCTGCCAACTCTTCATCAGTCAACGGCTTCTTTTTATTTTCATTATCAATTAATTTCTTTAATTCAGCTTTTACTTCAACATTTGATATTTCATTAATACCTGTTGTATGAAGCGGAGTAGTAAAAAACGAACGAAGTTCGTATATGCCGAAATCTGTCTGAACATATTTCCCTCTTACTGTTCTGCTGATAGTTGATGAATCCATTCTTATATCTTCTGCAATGGTTTTCTCATACAGGGGTTTAAGTCCTTCACCGTTATTGTCAAAAAAATCCTTTTGATAAGAAATTATTGCATTCATTACTTTCAGCATGGTTTCTTTTCGTGAATTAATTGCATCAATGAACCACTTTGCCCTGTTAAAATTGCTTACCAGATATTCTTTTGTGTTTTTATCAAGTTCAGATTTTTTGTTTGAATAAAGATTCTGATATGTCCTGTTTATTCTCAATGAAGGAGTAAATTTTTCATTAAGAAATATTTCATATTTATCTTCTATTTTCTTAACTATTAAATCAGGAACAATATAATTCTGATTACCGGTATTGTCTATAAATCCCGGCTTTGGATTTAATTTGTGAATAAATTCAAAAACTTCTTTTACAAGACTTAACTCTATTTTCAATTCTCTGCTCACATTCTCATATCTTTTTAATCTGAGATCTTCAAACTGATTTTCTATGACACTACCTGCAAGCTGTTTTATGTAAGTGGGTTTATCTGATCTTTCAGTCTGAATGAGAAGACATTCTTTTAAACTGCCTGCTCCTATACCGGGCGGATCAATTTTGTACTGAATGAATTTCAATGCTTCATTAATATCATCAGTTGTAAATATTTCATTTTCAAATTCGGTATCAATTTTTTTGACATTCAGATCTTCAAGTACATCTTCATATTTATCCGTAAAATATCCGTCGGGAGTTAATGACCAGATTATCTCCTCCGCCACAAAAATAAGCTTTTTACTAAGGTCCGATAGATTAAGCTGAAGCAATAAACCTGAATTCATAGAATTATCTTCGTCTATGAAACTATTTTCATAATTACCGGAATATTCGTTGTCATAAGTTTTATAACTTTCAGTTTCATTTTCAAAATATTCATCCCAGTCATATTCTTCCTTGACCTTGCTTTCTGGCGACAGATCATCATCTGTTTTAACATCTTCAAATGATTCATCTGTTGAATCACTTTTTATTTCACTGCTTGTCTCAGGCACATCTCCTTTAATAACATCCATTGACTCAGATTCTTCTATATCAGAATCTACAATTTCCTCAAGCATTGGATTCAGTTCTATTTCTTTTTTTATGATATTATCAAGAGCAAGAGTGGGAATTGTCAGTATTTTCTGATTTAAGATTATCGAAGGAAGATGCTTCAGTGTTTGTTTTAAATTTTGTGATTGTTTTAACATCTTATTCTTTAATTAAATACTTTTCTTTTAACTCTTTATATAATTCTTTTCCGTACTGCCTTTCGAGAGGTTCTTTTGCAAATTCAAAAACAGATATATTCTCTTTTTCACCTTTTATCAAAGCATCTTCACATTCATACAATTCTTCGTATCTGATGATTCTTCTTTTATCTCCATATATCCTGACAGGAAATAAATGACAGGAAATTGGTTTAATGAATTCAGTTTCTCCGTTATAATATGCTTTTTGAAACGAACATTTTGCAATATTATTTTCATAAAATGAAAAGACACAATCTTTATAATCAAAACTGTTAATTGAATAATCATCTTTTTCACCCAGCAGAAATCCTTCTGTTTCAAGTATTTCAACATGCTCACGACTTAAGTATTTTTTGACTATGTTTACATTTCTTTTTATGATATTCACTTCCTCATTTAATATCGGTGCTCCTCCCGCTCCTTTTAATGTACAGCATGCGCCTTTGCATTTGCCCAGATCACATGAAAACTTTACCGAAAAGATCCTGTCATCGATAATAAACTTTTCCATAAATAAAATTTAAGCTTTCAAAAAATATTTTCCCGGAATCTGTCTGACAAGCGATTTAAATTCCAGTGACAAAAGATTTACAAGACAATCAGAAACCGACAAATTTGTTCTTTCATTTATTTCATCTATATGTACCGGTTCGAAATCAAGGATTGAATAAATTATTTTTTCTGAATCATTCAGATCACTTACATTCTTTTCCGTCTTTTCATGAATATCTTTGTTTAACACTGGTCGTAATTTGTTTTCGAGTTCATCTAAAATATCATCAATATTTGTTACAAGTTTTGCCTGCCCTCTTTTAATAAGTTCATTTGTTCCTTCAGATTGTCTGGAATTTATATAACCCGGAACAGCAAATACTTCTCTGTCCTGATCAACAGCTATCTCAGCAGTCAGTAACGCACCACCTTTAATTCCGCTTTCGATCACAAGCGTGCCCAGGCTGATAC
>DAIPYE010000182.1:0-6079 GCA_036782915.1 Bacteroidota bacterium
TGCATAGATTGTATTTCCCTGAGGCTTAGGATTGAGCCATTGCCAGTTATCTGTCTGCTGAGAGTAAACTGAAATATTTAATGTGGATATCAAAATTAAGCAGTTTAAAAATAGATTTATTCTTTTCATGATTGTACTAATTATTTTTGAAAAATATGTTATGCAAATATACTCGCAATAATTATAAGACTGCAACTTAGAATTCCGATATAATTAGTATTCAAAAACACTTATTTATATATTTTTTAAGCAGAATTCACAGTTTTTGCAAAAATTTACTTTTTTTAAATTTCCTTTTACGTTTCATTTGTAGTATTCAGGGGAAGTTAAAATTTTTTATCTTTAAATACTTATTGTGATGAATCACGTCCATGTATACTTTTTGAAAAAATAAATAACTAATATTACATTTTTTACAAAATTTCTAAAATAAACATTTTAGAAGATTTTGTTCAAAACATTATCAAGATGAATAAAAAAGTAATTGTCAAAACAATTTTTAATCTTAGACTGGAATTTGTATTTTAGAAATGAAGTTTTTAAAACAATTTAAAACCCTGAAAGATATGAATGTAAATTCAAAAACTTAATTTATTTATGGGAATACCGGAATCTAATTTTTGCAGAAGATTTATTTTTGAAACAAAATTAAAAAATTTTGAAATTCATAATTTTTTGAAATCACAGGAAGATACTCGTGCCACATTTATTAAATGTGGCACACCTTAAGATGTGGCACATCCAAAATTTAAAAATTTTAAAATCAAACATTATTGAAAGAATATCAAAGTTTTGCTCAAAAATACAAGGTTAAAGCAGTTTGAAATATCCTCAAAGGGATTGATCTCACATTTCAATTTTATATTTAGAATGCAGTTTATTTTCTAAAATTAAGATCAAACTTAATATTGTTTTGAACTCCTTTCATAAACTTTGATTCTCTGTTTTGTTATCTGCCTTTCATTTTAAACACCGGACGGTTTTTGTTCTGTTGTAATCCTTTTACAATTTTATCAATTTCAGGAATTGCGTGTTTGAAAAATTTTTTAAAACCGCGACAGAGATAGTTAAGTCCGGGTTCTCCGTCTTCAGTTCGAATGATCCTGTTTTTCGGACATTCACCAAAGCAGTCTGTAAGATATTCACATTTATTGCAGTATTGCGGAAGCATCTCAGATTTATCCATTCCAAACGTAATCTGCTTTTCAGAAAAAACCATTCCGGCAATATTGTTTTCCATTACATTTCCAAGTCTGTATTCAGGAAAAACAAAATGATCACAGGAATAAAAACTTCCGTCATTCTCAACCACCAGACCTTTTCCGCAGAACTCGCTGTAAATGCATATCTGAGACGGTAAACCAAGATGCTGAGCAACCATTGTTTCAAAATGATTTACCAGAACTTTTCCCACATCACGGTTAAGCCAGTCATCAAATACTTTTGAAAGAAAATATCCATAATCATCGGGATCTACAGACCAGTCAGTTACAATTGAATCCGGATGACCGGGACGTGCTTCAGGCGAACCGTCTTTTGGGATCTTTTCCCAGTCCCAGAAAAAAGGAGCAGTTGTTTCAAAGCCTTTGTATTCAACTATCGGAATGAACTGTATGTAAGTTGAATTTATTTCACGCCGTAAAAAACGGTAAACATCCAGAGGACGTTTAGCATTAATTCTGTTGACACAGGTTAAAGTATTGAAAGGGACTTTATATTTTTTTAATAAATTGATACCGTTCATTACAAGATCGAAAGTAGGCTTACCGTTCTTTGTGAGCCTGTAAGCATCATGCAGTTCGCGGGGTCCGTCAATGCTGATTCCCACAAGCCAGTCATTTTTTTTCAGGAATTCACACCATGATTCATTCAGAAGAATTCCGTTTGTCTGAAGATCATTCATAATTTTCAGACCCGGTCTGCTGTGCTTTTTTTGCAGTTCAACTATTTTTTTATAGTAATCCAGACCTAAAAGCGTCGGCTCACCTCCCTGCCAGGAAAAAACTATTTCATTTCCCGTTATTCCTTCAATATATTGCTTAATAAAATTTTCAAGAACTTCATCTGACATTTTCCCGTCACCGGGTCCATTCTTAAGATCCATTTTGTCAAGATAATAACAATAATGACAGTCAATATTACATTTCGAACCGCCCGGTTTTGTCATTATATGAAAACTTCTGTGAGCCGGCAAGTTCTTTTCAGCAGTTAAATTTTTATTTTCTAAGGAATTCATATCCGGGATTATTCAATTAAAAAAAATTCAGAAATTATAAAATTGATATTATCTCATTAAGTATAAATAATTATGGGTAATTTCTCTACAATGTTTGATAAAAATTAACCGGATTATATATATTTAACAGTTCTTTTATCAATTTTTGCAAAGATCAATTATTACTTGAATGAAAATGTTCAATTTAAATGCCACTTCAAGAATATTTCAAAAATTGCTGATTTTAAATAAAAAAAAACCTGAGTCCTTTGATTTTTCAAAAGAGACTCAGGTAAGAATATGAAATGTCTGATTAAATATAATTTTACCGCAATTCGGTAATAGTATTTTCAGGAATTATTTTAAAAGTATCATCCTTTTTGTTTCGTTAAAATCTGAAGTTATAAGTCTGTAAAAATAAACTCCGCTTGGAAGATTATTTGCAGTAAATTTATATTCATAATTTCCCGGGCTGAGTTTTTCATTTACAAGAGTGCTTATTTCGCTTCCTTTGGAATCATATAAAATTAGTTTTGCATTGGTATTCTTTGCAATATCAAATTTAATGATTGTTTCCGGGTTGAAAGGATTCGGATAATTATTTCCTAGACTGAATTTATCCGGGACCGCAGTTGAGATCAGATTGATTCCGACTGAAGTTCTTACAAGAGTTACCAAATTGCTGGTGGAAGTTGACAATGAATCTACACCGTTAAAACTTAATACTCTCCATGTACATCTGACTGAATCCCCCGTCGTTCCAAGGACAGAAGCAAGTGAATCAAGCTGACTTTTTCTTAATGATAAAACAGTATCTGAACCGTTATTATCACTTATAAAAGAATACTCAAGTGAAGTTGCAATTTTCTTTATTTTAAACTTATAACTGATTGTCGGATTTGAACCGGCACTTGTCCAGGAGAATTTTTGAATCTGCGCGTCATTTGGTGAAACACTTACTCTTGTAAATGACGGCGGTGAAACAGGACTGAAAGAATTCAGATTCAATATTATTCTAAAAGCATTATCACAGGTATCGCCTATTGCAGGATTTGATGAATTAATTATCCTGATCTTTGCCTGAGGTGTAGAGGAAATGTAAGGAATGACCCAGCTATATGCTCTGTTTGCAGCAGAAACATTGTTTTGAATAGTCTGCCAGGTAGATCCGTTGTTGAGAGAAAGCTCTATATTTACGTTACCTGTTAATGATGTTCCCCAGTAGATCTGAGCATTGAATCCGGTTCTGAATGTTTCTCCGCCGTTAGGATAACCAACATAAAGTTCTCGCTGCGCAACATACATACACGGAGCAGTTTCCGCTGAATTTCTCATTAATGTCCGTGGCTGAGGTCCGAATCCCTTTGAAAGACTTATTCCGCCTGATGTAAGATCGCAGTAACTCATTATTGTTCCGTTTCGGGGAATCGGTGGTCCTGAATAACATCCGCCTTCGACCTGATAACAAGAGTCAATTGGTCCGCCTACCCAGCCACAGTTATGTGTGTGATTTGAACCGAAATTATGTCCGATCTCATGAGCTACAACTTCAACATCCCATGAATATGTCGGAATCGAAGAAATTACTCCGTCAGTATTGCTGAATCCATAACCATAACCTCCGCCTAAATTTGAGCAAAGCACATCAAGCCATGCAATCCCGCCGAGATTTCCGGCTCTCCTTGTTATAAAATGAGCAAGTGTTCTCTGAACACTCTGTTGTGTTGCATTCCATTCACTTGTGAACTGACTGAGTAATACATAAGAATCTGTTCCTGTGTATGGATCTGGTGTTGTCCAGACTCTTATATAAGGAATAATTAGTTTTACATTTAAATCCATCATGTAAAGAGCAGAAGTTGCTGACATCAATGCAATAGCGTAATTTGTTGCATTTGTTACTGATGCACCGTAGACATTAAAAGTCGCAAAATCAATTTCAATTGCTACTTCGGCTACATACAGATCTGTTGCAGATGCAACATTCATTTTTTGAATGATAATATTCCGCATTTTTTCAATATAAGAAGAACTTAAATTATCTTCCGTTCTGCAAAAAAAGGATTTGTTAATTTTCAAATCTCTTTCTTTGTATAAAATATATCTGTCAGAATTATTGTTTCCAATTTCATTCAATGCACCGATTACAAAGTGATCATTTTCTGTAACCATAATACCAGTTACATTATCTTTTGAAAAAGTAATGGATACCAATGAATTATTCATTCCTTCGATTTTCCCTGTATATGATACTGCAAGGTCTTCCGGCTTTACTTCTTCATTGCCGTTAATTGTTCTTGCAACAATTTTAACATTGGATTTTAATATATCAAATCTGTTTAAATTCAGTCTGTTAACACCGTTTTGAAAATCGGGAATTTCAACATTGATCTCCGGATTCCTGTTTTCAAATAAAGAATTAAGTTCTGCTTTATTAATATTGAAAACTAAAGCATTGTTTACAGCTTTCTGAAGTTCAGTATCGCTGCTGAATGAATTATTATCATTGACCGTAAACAAATTGTATTTGACCCTGTTTTGTGAAAATGCAGAAGATGTTAAAATTAAAATTACTGCAAACAATAAATTAAATTTTAACAATGTAAACTTTCTCATAGAATTTATGATTTTAATTTAAAAAAATTACTTCAGATCCCTTTCATATGGTTAAAAATAAGGAAAAATTGGTATAAAAAAAATGTTACATTTAAAAAAATGAAAATTTTTGTAATTCTTATTCTGAAAATCTGTCTATTCTAAATACATTTATAAAGTTGAGTATAAGACTGTAAACAACTAAAAATTTAATAATCAGCAAGTGTTTCACAAGATTTGTAAAATCCCCCTAAGTTAGACTTGCAAATCAAAATCAAAACAATTATCTTAGCACTCTAAGTTAATGACTGCTAATACAAATTCAAAAAACATCAATAATAAATCAAAAAGAAAGGTATTTCAAATGAAAATTAAACCATTAAGCGATAGAATTATCGTAAAACCGGCTGAAGCGGAAGAAAAAACAGCTTCAGGTATCATCATTCCGGATACAGCAAAAGAGAAACCAATGAAAGGTGAAATAGTTGCTGTCGGAGCCGGAAAAATCACTGACGACGGAAAAGCAATCAAAATGGAATTAAAAGTCGGCGACAATGTTCTTTACGGAAAATATTCCGGTACAGAGATCACAGTCGAAGGTCAGGAATATCTGATTATGAGAGAATCAGATGTTTATGCAGTAATTTAGTAGTGTAATATTCCTATTTAAAACTGTAATCAATTACAAACAAAAAATTTTAAACTAAACAGGAGATAAATAAAAAATGTCATCAAAAATCATAACCTTTAATACAGAAGCAAGAGCTGCATTAAAGAAAGGTGTTGATACACTTGCAAACGCAGTGAAGGTCACACTTGGTCCGAAAGGACGAAATGTCGTTATCGACAAAAAATTCGGAGCGCCGAATATCACAAAAGACGGCGTGACTGTAGCTAAAGAAATAGAACTTGAAGATCCTATTGAAAATATGGGCGCTCAGATGGTAAAAGAAGTAGCTTCAAAAACTTCAGATGTAGCCGGTGACGGAACTACTACTGCAACTGTACTTGCTCAGGCAATTTACAGAGAAGGTTTAAAGCATGTTACCAGCGGAGCTAATCCAATGGACCTTAAAAGAGGAATTGATAAAGCTGTAACTGAACTGGTTGCGGGTTTAAAAGGTCTTTCCTCTCCTATCAAAGCTAATACAGAAATTGCTCAGGTCGGAGCCATCTCAGCTAATAATGACAAATACATCGGTGACTTGATTGCTCAGGCAATGGATAAAGTCGGTAAAGACGGCGTCATCACAGTTGAAGAAGCTAAAG
>DAIPYE010000183.1:0-6068 GCA_036782915.1 Bacteroidota bacterium
CAGGATTTTCATTACTGCTTTGGAACAAAAAAATCGATAAAAAGTTTTGTCATAAAATCCGGTATTTTGAAAAACTTTATAAGCAGTTTTTTTAACTACAAAAATCACTTAAACTTTTGTAGTTTAAAATTAAACAGCAAAACCAAATTATAAGATTTGAAAAAAAGATATTTATGCATTACGATAGTTTTGATGTTATTGCAAAATAATTTTTCTTTTTCACAATATATTAAAACAGATAAATATTTACCCGTCAAATTAAATTCAAAGCTGCAGATCCAAAAAGATAAGAATGAAACAGAATCAACAGTAATTCCTGTTGCCGTAGGACTTGCAACATTTTTATATTTGTTCAATCCCATAGTTCAGTTTCAAAACGATAAGATCGCAGGCGGATTAACAAAGGAAGTTTCACTTGGATTCGGAAACTTTGGACAGTACAGAACTTCCGTTGAATACACATATTTATTCAGAGAGAATCAGAGCAGTCTATTAAGAGCCGGTTTGAAATATGATATACTTCTCAAAAGCGGAATTAAACCTTCAAATACACTTCAGACAACATCAGTGTTTACAATCGGCGGAGGATATTTTACTGATTTTGAAAATTATGGATTTTTTCCCGAAGTATCATACGGATATTCATTCAGGAATGATAAGATACTTATATATCCAAGCATAAAGATCAGATATACATTTGTAGATAAAGGTTCTGATATAACGGATATATCATTCGGAATTGTACTTGGAATTGCCAATCCGTTCATGGATCTTAACATCAGAGCAAAGAACAATAAAACAAAATAAAATTTACAGCAGAATTAATAATATAAATCTTTAATTGCCGATGAGTGAAAATATTGAAATAGCTGATAATCTTAAACCTGTAAAATTTAAGTTAAATTTACCAACATCTTTTAAAGATTTTTTCTTAAAAGTTGCAGGACTTGCTGTGTTTGCCTTCAGATTTATTAAGGAAATTTTCAAAAAACCGTTTGAATTAAAAGAAACATTCAGGCAATTTTATGAAATTGGTTTTAAATCATTTTCACTGGTAGGGATCACAGGATTTATTATCGGACTTACTCTGACATTACAATCAATTCCGACCTTACAAAAATTCGGAGCATCATCACTTGTACCGTCAATGGTTGCGCTTGCAGTGATATTAGAAATCGGACCGGTTATAACTGCTTTGATATTTGCGGGAAAGATCGGTTCGGGAATAGGCGCTGAGCTTGGCTCAATGAAAGTTACAGAGCAGATCGATGCAATGGAAGTTTCAGGAGCAAATCCTTTTAAATATCTTGTTTTCACGCGGATCTTTGCGGCAACACTGATGTTACCATTACTTGTAATTCTGGCTGACGCTCTGGCTTTAATGGGGGGATTTCTTGCAATTAACCTGACAAATCAGACAAGTCTGAAATTATTTTTAATGAATTCATTTTCAAGCATTGATATGAGGGATGTAATTCCCGCAACAATAAAAACTTTTATATTCGGATTCAGCATTGGTGTAGTAGGTTGTTTTGAAGGTTATAATGCAGACCGTGGAACAGAAAGCGTCGGTATCGCTGCAAATACTGCTGTTGTAATTTCTTCATTATTGGTTATTCTTATAGATATGATAATGGTTCAGCTTACTTCAATTATTTTTTAAATACAGTATACAGGAATTCAGTTTTAAATAAACACAGCCAAATGAAAATTGTCATAAAGGAATATCAGAAAAGCTGGAATGAAGATTTTTTAAAACTAAAGGATGAAATACAAAGCGCTTTACGAGGAATGAAAATTACAGTTGATCATATCGGCAGTACTTCTGTAAACGGACTCGGAGCTAAGCCTATCATAGATATTTTGGTCGGTGTTGAAAAAGAAACTGAGCTTGACAAAACAATTCAACCAATGCAGAATAAAGGATTTACATATCATAAAAAATATGAAAGAGTTTCAGAGAAGTGGACTGCATGGCCGGAAAGGAGATATTTCATTAAGCTGAAATCTGTAGATGCTTTAACACCTCCCCTGCTTATAGATTTTGATGATGAGATTAATGACAATTTCATTAAACATTCTCACATTCATACCCTGGTAAAGGATACAAATGCCTGGAAAAGACATATTGCTTTCAGAGATTATCTCAGAAATCATTCTAATATCAGGGATGAATATTATTTATTAAAAAAAGAGATCTCTAAACAGGAATTCGAAAACGGATTAAAGTATAATGAAGCAAAGAATGATTATGTAAAAGAAATTGAACGGAAAGCAATGAAGTGGTACAATGAAAATAACTGATTGCAGAAAATCAGGTTTCAGAATTTTTTAAAAAATACATAGAAAAAAATTTAACTAAGCTATATCTTGTATTCAATATGACTATAACCGGAGATGAAATTAATACCGAACCGATACTTCAGCTAATAGATGTTAAAAAATCATTCGGTGATTTTGCGGTTTTGAAAAATATTAATTTAGATGTAAAAAAAGGAGAGACTGTAGTACTGCTCGGAAAATCCGGAACGGGAAAATCGGTAATATTAAAATGTATAATAGGTCTTGAATATCCGACAGCAGGTCAGATAAAAGTATTCGGAGAGGAATTTACCAATTTACCGGAAGAAAAAGAAAATCTGATAAGGAGGAGGTTAGGATTTTTGTTTCAAAGCGGAGCATTGTATGACTCAATGTCTGTGAGACAGAACCTTGAATTTCCTGTCATTAGACAGCCCGATTATAAAAAGGAAGACCTAACATCGAAAGTTGAAGAAGCTCTGAAAAATGTCGGACTTCTTGAAGCTGTTGATAAATTTCCATCCGAGCTCTCGGGAGGCATGAAAAAAAGAATTGCTCTTGCAAGGACATTGATGCTTGAACCAGAAATAATTTTATATGATGAGCCTACAACCGGACTTGATCCTGTAACTTCAAATGAGATCAGTCATTTGATACTTGATATGCAGAATAAGCTGAATGTGACTTCATTAATTGTCACACATGATATGGCTTGCGCAAAACTGGTTGCGGACAGGATAGTGGTTTTAAAACAGGGAAGTTTCACCGCTGAAGGGACCTATGATGAACTTGAAAAATCTGAAGATGAATTTGTGAGAGGTTTTTTTGAATTTGAATAGATTTTATTTCAGAAAAAATTTTTTTTGTAAAAAATATTTAAATTAAATTTTTATTAATCCGTTATAAATAAAATATGGGAATAAATAAATCGAAATTAATAAAGCTTGGAATATTCATTGTTACTGGACTTACATTGTTTGTTGTTGCTTTATTTTATATCGGGAGCAAGGATAATTTATTTACCAAGACCTTCAGCATTTATACTACTTTTGCAAATGTAAGCGGACTTACACAGGGCAGTTCTGTGCAATTTGCCGGAATAAATGTTGGGACAGTTCAGTCTATTGAAATTATCTCTTCTGACAAAGTAAAAGTAAATTTGAATATTGTAAGTGATGTGAAGAAATTTATTAAAAAAGATTCAGAAGCATCAATAAATTCCGACGGACTGGTCGGGAACAAAGTTTTAGCCATTTCATCAGGCTCTTTGAACAGTGTCTCAATAGAAAGCGGTGATTCTATCCATTCTGTTAAACCATTGAGCTTCAGCGATATAATGGATAATCTGAATAAAACTACAATTGATGCCGAGAGTATTACAAAAAATCTTGCTGATATAGTCGGTAAAGTAAATAACGGTGAAGGAACTTTAGGCAAACTTGTAAACAACAGTGATATATTCGATGATCTTGATTCATTAATGAACAGTTTCTCCGGATCTTCCGCAAAGATAAACTCTATTCTGGGGAATGCATCAATTGCAGTTGAAATGGTAACTAAAGATATTCAGAATCTGCAGGGATCAATAGATACTATCACAAGGAACGTCGGCGAGATCACTAAAAAAATGAATTCCAGTCAGAGTCTGGTCGGAACTCTGCTTACGGATACTGTTTTTGCAAACAATATTAAAGCTGTTATGACCAATGCTAATCAGACAACCGCTAACCTGGAACTCGGTTCATTCAGTTTTTATCAGAATATGGAAGCATTGAAACATAATTTTTTATTCAAGGGGTATTTTGAGGATCTTGGATACTGGGATCAGGCAACATTTGAAAAAAATATGGAAACACGTGAGGAAAGAATCCTCAACAAAGAAAATATACTCAATCAGCGTGAAGAAAAACTGCGTGCTTTCCAGCTTAAACTTGACAGCATGAGAAATACAATAGATGACAAAATAGACAGTCTGAAATTAAAATAAATAAATTCCTGAAATCTTTATCAGCACAGTATTTTATAAAATATTTCTGAATTTTTCTTATTAAAAAGTTGAAAAGAACATTACGGATTTGTTTCTGTTTACTTTTTTTAATTCAGGTAATTTATTTTTCAGGTTGCTCGGGATCAGATAATACAGATGAAGAATATGAGAATATTCCCAAAGATAAAGAAAATACAGAAGTACAAAAACCTACCGGTTCTGAGACAGCATCTGAAATGATCTGGGAAAAGATCAGTAAGATCGCTGAGGAAGAGCAGCAGAACGAAATGTATTCACGTTCAAAAGATTCCACTTACATATACTGGCTGAATGATCAGTTGATGATCTTAGAAAATTCATCAAAGTGTAACATATTTGCCCTTAATGTTTTATACAGATCAGGATGCAAATGCCCTGACGAAAATGCTCTGACTTATGATCTCATGGATACTTTAAGATTTAATGATATATTTCCTGTAATATATAAAAGCAACGATGATAATATTTATTTTGAGGATCTTGCAAATTCGAATTTAATTAAAAAAGGAGATCTTATAATCTGGAACGGTCATGTGATTATTTTTGAATCGTTTGAATTTCTAAACGGAAGATTTTTTGCAAATGCCTGGTGGGCTGGAACAAAGCAGGAAAATAACGGAGAGAATATTATTAATGATGTTGTTCACGGGAAATATCCTATAGAGGGAGAATATATTGTACGGAGACCATTGTTAAATAAATAAAATTAAAAGGAATTTAAAGCAAACAATAAAATCCCTGTTTGAAATATTTTATAAACAGGGATTCTATAATATATACCGGATATTTCATATGTTCAAAATATCCAACAGGAAATTTTCAGAATTAAATAATTCCCCTCTACAATTCAACTAGAGATAATATTTCTCTTTCAGAAGAATTAACCAAAGGAATGAATTTCTGATACCATGTTTGCCATTCTGATACACCTAATTCTGATTTCAATGTTTTTTCAAAGTCTGCAAGATCTTTATGATCTGATTCCATAATCAGCCTGTAAGATCTGCCTGTAAAATCTGTTAAGACTTTCACTTCAGGTGCATTATTTTTTTTCATTAAATCCAGACCTTCTTTTAAAAGTAACCTTGCTTCCTTTGCTTTTCCAAACTTCAGAAAGAAAATTTCTCTTACCCGTATCATATTTTTTTCTCCTTTACCGCTATGCGGATTTAAATTAAATAACAAAATTTGTAAATATAATTATCTTTGAGTATTCTCATCAGAATTTTTAATAATTTATAACCGGCAATAGATATTGACGATTCTATTTTCATAATTGACCTTCAATTTCAATTCCCCTTCATTTTAAAACCTTTCCAAAAAAGGTAATATAAAATTCATGAATATTAAACACAATTCTGCGTTTAATTTTTGGATTCTAAATACACGACACATCTCAATGGAACACAGATAACGCCTAGGTTACAAAAATTAGCAGAAATTAATATATTTGTTATAGAATTATAGCATTAAAATTTATTTATTTCTAAAATACAGTTTATTAGAAACGGTCTTTTTAAAACAAATTAAAAAACCGCTATTTTTCTTATAAATTCGAAATATTTATACACAATTTTCTCATTTCTTGAGTAGTATAAGTTAATTACAGAATAAATTTAAAATTTTTCAAAGTATTCATCCGGTAAAATCCTTTTCAATACAATAATACAAATACAAAATAATCTCGGCTTATATGATTTATACACTTTAAAAGATTTTTATAATTTCTTATATTGCAACT
>DAIPYE010000184.1:0-5937 GCA_036782915.1 Bacteroidota bacterium
AAAAACGAGCCGAAGAATTTCAAGCTGAAATTAATATTGAACTCCACAGGCTTTGTTTTGCTGTAAGGCACACTTGCAGTATTGAAAAATCCGGAGTTAATGTTCGAACCGATACCGTCAATGCCGGGTTTTACATAATTCTGCGCATAAGTCTCGCTGACCTTTGATAATTTCACATTTGTATTCTGTGAAAATGAATTATTGAAAAGCAAAAAAAGCATTAAAAGAGCTGTAATTGTTTTTTTCATTTTTGTCCGGGGTTTAGATTAAAGGTTTTTGTTTTCCTTAAATTTTATTTTCATGGAAATTACAAACTCCATTTGGAATTACAATGTAAAAACAAAATTTTTCAAAAAACTTCATAGCCTCATAATTGAATTCATCTAAAAATGATGAATTATTATTTTAGAGTTGATAATCTCATCGAAATTGTAATCCCACTATGTTGAAGATTTAGATTGAAATGACTAATTTAGTTTCCTTATTTGGCAGCTGTGTTAAAGACCAGTGCAAAGACCCATACGGTTTTAATAATGAAACTATAGTTGAGGGAAGCTATACGAAAATCAAAAAAGCGGTTTGAAAAAGTACGAGCAGTGATGTATCAAACCCCAGTTTTTTATTATTTGTTAACCTTTCAGGAAATTGGTACATTCTAAAAAGACTAAATCGCAATGAAAACAGAAAATTCATTTGAATTGTCAACGACAAACATGACAATTAAGAGCAAATTTTCCGAGGTAATCAAAACTGCAATATATGTTCACAAAAAAAATATTCTGTTATTATCAATCATATCACTGCTGGTTTCCTGCAATCAAAATGCAAACAACAGCAATAAAAACGCGGGCAATTCTGATAGCTCAAAAAAAGCAAGTCTGGATTCAACAGCTGCAGATCTGTTTAAAACTATGACACCTGAACAAATAAAGGATTCGCTGGCAAAAAATCCCTCGCTTTTCATAAAAGTAGCAGGAAATCAATTGAAATGGGAAGCACCTGTTGAGCCTACACATATTGCCGGACCCATTTACTTTGTGGGTACTGCTGGGCTATCCTCTTTTTTAATTACAACTCCAAAGGGTCACATCTTGCTTTATACCGGTATGTCTACGTCAGGACCTATGATTGAAAAATCCATAAATAAACTCGGATTCAATCCGGCTGACATCAAGATACTGCTTACAGGACATGCACATATTGATCATGTCGGGGGTCATGCTTATTTAAAGAAAATTTCCGGAGCACAGGTGGTAATGATTGATTCAGAAAAAGATTTAATTGAAAGTGGCGGTAAAACAGATTTCCACTATGCCTCATATCCCGAATTCCTTTTTGAACCGGTTAAGGTTGATCGAATTTTACATGATGGAGATAAAGTTTCTCTTGGCGGAATCACAATGACAGCATTGCATACACCGGGTCATACCAAAGGTGGTACAACATGGATAATGGATATTGTTGAAAACGGTAAAAAGTATAATGTGGTATTCCCGGATGGAACCAGTATAAACCCCGGCTACCGCATTGCTATAAACCCTTCGTATCCAGGCATTGAAGAAAATTATACCAGGACATTAAAAATTCTTGGCGAGTTAAAACCGGATATCTGGCTTTCTTCGCACACTGATTTTTTTGATTTCGAAGAAAAGCGCAAACTTGCAGAGACAAAAGGAGTAACTGCCTATGTGGATCCGGAAGGATACAGGAAAAGAATCGCCAGTGAAAAAGACCATTTTGAAGCGATTTTAGAAGAAGAAAATAATGTAACTAACAAGTGATATTTAAACAGAAATTAGTACTTACGCTATAGCCATCAGGCTTTGAAAGTGAAAATTAAAGAATTTTGTTTCTGTGTTAGAATTGCACTTACAGACAATTTTGTCGTTCTAAATGTCTGTAATATCCAGGCTGCAAACTTTTTTCGGCAATGTAAAGCTACTACAACCATAACAGCTTAAAAAATAAAAAACTTAAAAGATCATGACAAAAAAACAATTCAAAGTAAGCATTAATGTCCCGGTTAAAAAAGTTTATGATATCATGCTGGGCATCAGTAATAAGTCGACATATGAGCAATGGACTGCAATGTTCAATCCGACTTCTACTTACGAAGGTGGCTGGAATAAGGGCGATAAAATTCTATTCACTGGAACTGATGAGAAAGGAGAAAAAGGCGGTATGGTTTCAGAGATACATGAAAACATCCCCAACCGGTTTGTTTCAATCCGTCATTACGGAATTGTAAAAGCAAATAATGAGATCACAGAAGGACCGGAAGTGGAAAAATGGGCTAATGGATTTGAAAATTATATCTTTGAAGAAACCAACGGAACTACGACTGTTACTGTTAAACTTGACGTTACAGATGATCTATTAGATTACATGAATCAGACCTATTCAAAAGCACTGGATAAATTGAAAGAAATATGTGAGAAATAAAAGATCGTGAAACGAAATAAGGTCACGGAACGACAGACAGCCCTTTAACACGGGTTTTACGTCTTTTAAAAATATTCCATAATAAGTATACTAAGCTACTAATTATTTAAATGAACAGATTATTTTTTAAATTTCTATATCTATTATATCAATGAGTAAATCGAATTCACAGAGAACAAATGTAGCTAATGGCAGGAAGGTGGTCTCTATTGAAAAGAAAGCAGTTTCGGATCTAGAAGCACGGTTCAGAAATAAAATATTTGCAGGAAATTTTAATGAAGCAGTCGAAACAATTTATAAGTGCAAAGGAAAAACAGTTGTCACGGCGATCGGGAAATCAGGTATCATTGCCCAGAAAATAGTTGCGACATTTAATTCTACCGGAACATATTCAATTTTTATGCACTCTTCTGACAGTCTTCACGGCGACCTTGGAGTTCTCAGGAAAGGAGATGTGATCTTACTAATTTCAAAAAGCGGTGACACTTCCGAAATAAAACAGTTAATCCCGAATTTCAAACTTCTCGGGATAAAGATAATTTCAATTGTAGGAAATACAGATTCTGAACTGGCAAAACTTTCCGACATTGCACTGGATGCTTCAGTTAAGGAAGAAGCATGTCCGCATAATCTTGCGCCGACATCATCGACAACTGCAGCATTAGTTCTCGGTGATGCGCTTGCAATTGCTCTATTGCAAAAAAGAGATTTTACATCTGAGAATTTTGCATTTTTACATCCCGCCGGAAATCTCGGAAAGCGGCTGTCGCTGAGAGTTGAAGATATTATGACAAAGGATGATGATATTCCACTTGTTAAAATTAATTCAAATATTAAAGATGTCATTTACATGATCTCATCGAAACGTCTCGGCTGCGCCTGTGTAACGGACAAGAAGAAAATCGCCGGCATTATTACAGATGGAGATATAAGAAGACTTCTTGAGAAAAAATTCGATGATATAAGAAGTATTACCGCAAAAGATCTCATGAATCCAAATCCAAAAATAATTTCCCCCAATATGCTGGCATACACAGCACTTGGGATCATGGAAAAAAACAAGATCACACAGTTGATAGTGGGAGATAAAAAGAAATCTCCGGCGGGTATAATTCATATGCACAGACTCATTGAAGAAGGATTATAAGTGGAGCTGAAAAAAGAAATATTATTGCCTTTTCTGATTTTCATTTTGCTATTTTTAAATTCCTGCGATGATAAATTCAAACCTTCACAGACTGACATAAATACTGCGGAAGCACCGAATCAGGAAAGCTGGAACTCTACAGTGATATTTTCTGATTCCGGAAAGACAAAGGCAATACTGACTGCAGGACATATTTCCGTTTATAAAAATAAAAATTACACTCTTATAGACAGCGGGGCAGTTGTAGATTTTTACAAAAACGGAGAAAAAGTTTCTACGCTGAAAGGCAGGTCAGGTAAAATTAATGATAACACAAAAGATATTGAGATCATTGACAGTGTGAATGTAATTAATAATGAAGGAAGCGAACTGAAAACGCAGAAGCTTTTGTGGAAACAGAATACTCAGAGAGTTTCTTCCGATGTTTTTGTCAGCATCAAAACCCCGACTGAAACAATTGAAGGTATCGGGTTTGAATCAGATCAGAATCTGTAGAATTATAAAATTTATAAAGTAAGCGGGACATTTGATAAGTAGAAGTTAATACAGAATCTGTTTTATTTTGATATTTGAAAATTATAAGCAAAATTCTATAAATACTTAATAAACAACCCGCCTTAGAAAAATTGCCCGAAAAAAATTCTTGAGCAATTACGCTAAGAAAAATTTCCCTGTTCGAAGAAAATTTGCGATCGCAAATTTTCAAGTTGGTAATTTTTTAGTAATTGTGAAAGAATTTCGGCAATTTTTCTACAGCGGGCGACTTTTCTTTGATTCTTTCTTTTGGTCGTTCAAAAGAAAGAATGTTAATTCAAGTTAAATTTAAAATTTCAAATGAATCGTTTTGCAAAGAATTGTAAAAAGTTACTCATAAAGATTTCGATTTTAATATTCATTTATTTAATAATTTCCACAAAGTTTTCATTTGCTCAGGAAAAGATCGAACTTAAAAATGCAAATGAGCTCAGCGGAAAAGTTATAGACGGGCAGGATGTTCGGGAAGCTACAGGGAGTGTGGAGTTTGTTCAGGGAAATGTAAAAGTTTACTGCAATTCAGCTACACAATTTATTAATACAAATCGGGTCGAACTGAGAGGTAATGTCAAGATCTATCAGGATACGCTGACATTACTGACATCAAAAGCGACATACTTTGGAGATGATAAAAGAGCTGTTTGCGAAGGAGGTGTTACTTTACAGGATCCGAATGCAACTTTACGGGCTAACAACGGAATTTATTTTTTCAATGAAACCAAGGCGGTCTTTACAGGTGACGTGATAATTGTCAATCCTCAGTATAAGATCACAGCGGAGCAAATAACTTATTTAAGGAATACCGAAGATTCCTTTGCGAAAGGAAGTGTGATAGTCACAACTGATTCTGCAGTGATAAAAGCAGAGAGCATAGATTTTTATAAATCACAGGGAAAAACATTTGCAAAAGGAAATGTCAGCATTGAAAGCGATTCGACAGTGATAACTTCTGATACTGCAACAAATTATTCAGCAGAAAAAAAATCAGTTGCTTCAGGGAATGTTAAGATCGTAAGTCTGAACAATAATACAGTTATTCATGGGAACAAACTGGAGAATTTTGAGAAAGAAAATTACACAATTATAAAAGACAGCGTTAAGTTAGTTCAAATTGAAGAAAGCGGTGATTCAGTTTTTATTTACAGTAATATAATGGAAGCGTTCAGAAGTAAGCCCGAAAAATATTCAGCGGCAGGAAATGTAAATATTATCAGAAATGATTTTCTTTCAAAATGCGGACTTGGGATTTATTATAAAGACAGTGAGACTGTATCTTTGTCTGTTGAGCCTATCGTCTGGCAAAAAAACATGCAGATGACAGGTGATTCGATCTATGCTGAACTACCGAATAATAAACTTCAGTCAATTTATGTAAAGAAACTTTCAGGACTTCAAAACTCTGTTAATTCATTCGTCATATCAGAAAATGAAGATGAATATTTTAAAGACAGATATGATCAGATCAGCGGAAGCGATATTACAATGAAGTTTGTTGACGATAAAATAAATCTCATCGAAGTAAGAAATAATTCCCGGAGTATTTATTTTGTTTATGAAGACAATAAGGCAAACGGAATAAATAATATTGAAGGCGAAGATATAAATATTTATTTTGATGAAAATAAAAAAGTAGAAAAAATTAAAGTTGAGACTGATCCGAAAGGAGAATATGTGCCGGAGTCGCTTTTAAATACTGCAGGCTTAACATTGCCGGGATTTAATTTAAGAACGGATAAACCGGTGAGAAGATAGTTACGAATTACGAGTTACGAATTATGAGTTAAGAATTACGAGTTAAGAATTACGAATTAAGA
>DAIPYE010000185.1:0-5931 GCA_036782915.1 Bacteroidota bacterium
CGGAGTTCATACGGAAATGTTTTCTGATAATCTGATTGATCTGATCGAATCAGGAGTTATAAACGGCGAGAAAAAAACCCTGCTTCCCGGTAAAGTAGTTTCTTCATTTACTCTCGGCACAAAAAAAGTTTTTGATTATATGCATAATAATCCGATATTTGAATTCCGTCCCACTAAATTTGTGAATGATCCTTTTACAATTTCAAGGAATGATAATATGATCTCTATAAACTCTGCGCTTGAAGTTGACCTGACCGGTCAGGTTTGCGCAGACTCCATCGGACCCAAAAATTTTTCCGGATTCGGCGGTCAGCTTGATTTTATACGCGGAGCATCAAGAAGTCTTAACGGAAAGCCGATAATAGCATTTACATCAACGGCAAAAGGCGGAAAATTTTCAAGGATCGCTCCGTTTTTAAAACAAGGTGCCGGAGTTACGACTACAAGAGGTGATGTACATTTTATAATTACAGAATACGGGATCGCGGATCTTTACGGTAAGTCAATTCGGGAAAGGGCGAAAAGTCTCATCAATATTGCTCATCCTGATTTCAGGGAAGAGCTTGAGAGATATGCTTATGAAGTTAGTTTTCTCAGAAAATAATGTAAATAACAAATAACTGATTTTTTTATACAAATGAGAACTGAAATTGTAACAAAGGAAGAACTTTGTAAAATAAGTTCGTGGACCGGTGCAGACAGGCTTGAAATAATTACCTGCCGTCCTGTCAAAGACGGAAAGCGTATTCCGCCGTCTTCTGATTATTTGGAATTTTTATTTTATTCGGAAATTTCAAATGAGCCGGGTGGTAAATTTACTTTGTTCAATTTTAATGACAGAAACAGATCTGCAGAATTCGGATACATTGTAAATCCGGAATTAAGAAATAAAGGAATCGGATCAGAGATGATCCGTTTTTTTTTAAATGAAATTTTCACTAAAACAAAATTCAACAAATTGTATTGTCAGACAGCGGCATTTAATACTGCTTCAGTAAAAATGATTGAGAAACTGGGATTCAGTAAAGATGCTGTTCTCAGAGAAAATCATGAGCTGGACGGAAAATTTTATGATGATTATGTTTACAGTTTACTTTGTTCTGATTGGATTCAATTTAACCTGTGTAGGTAAAAAATTCAGATGAATCAGATTGAATATTTTTATCTTCACATTTTCAATTTAAAACTGATCTGAAATTTATATTACTACTTTCCTATAAAGATAAAAAATTATTATTTTATTTCTTTTATATTTTGCTTTTCTTCATCAGTTCACTATAGTGAACTGCAATAGATTTTTCATTATTTTGTATAACTAATATACTTTTTTATCTATTGCTGTTGGCTTTAGCCAACTGATAAAGATAGATAATTATTTTTTTATTTCTTTATATTTTGCTTTTCTTCATCAGTTCACTAAAGTGAACTGCAATAGATTTTTCAATATTGTGCTTAACTTCTATACTTTTTTTATCTATTGCAGTTGGCTTTAGCCAACTTAAAATAAAGATTTTTTTCTATTTGAAAATTAATGGATTTATTTTCCCTTTATAAAACTCCATCCATATATTCCCATAAACTCATTTATCTCATCAGAAAAAGATTTTTTTGAATGATGAATTTCCTGATTATGTATATATTTTCTTACTGCTTCAACATGGCTTTCGCTCACTCCCACAGCCCAATAATCATCCTGCCATATAAATTTGTTTACTGTCAAATTGTTTTTATTTATCCAAAATGATGATTCGCCTTTGATGAGCTGTGCAACTTTGCTGATGCTTTGTTCTCTTCCAAGTGATATTAAACAATGAGCATGATCCTGCCATCCATTTACACAATCAAGCCAAATATCCTTTTCTCCGGCATTTTGCTTGATGTGCTTAAACACTGTTTTTCTTAACTCTAATGAATTTAAAAATGGCTCTCTGTTTTTAGTAGAGAAAACCAAATGGATATAAACTCTTACCCAACTCATTTCATTTTTAATTTATTTTTTATATCAGCAGTTCACTAAAGTGAACTGCAATAGATTTTTCTTTTATGATAAAGATAGATGAAATATTTTTTATTCTCCCTGAATAACAATTTCACTCTGCACTTCCACCGGTTTCTTTTTTTTGAATTTATCTAAAATATTAGATACTGAAACAAATATCGTCGGGACAACAACTAAAGTTAAAAATGTTGCAACAGTCAGTCCGAATATTATAGCAACACCCATCGGTCTCCAGAAAGCTGTATTCTGTCCGCCGATTACCCATGATAAAGTCCGCCAGTCAAAATCCACTCCTGTCGTCAAAGGAACCAGTCCGAGAATAGTAGCCGCTGCTGTGAGAAACACCGGTCTTAATCTTATCATACCTGACTGAATTACGGATTCTTCCCTGCTGAGACCTCTTAACTCAAGCTCTTTCTGAAAGTCCAAAAGAATGATTGCATTTCTAACCACCATTCCGCCGAGCGCTATTACTCCTATTCCTGTCATAATTATTCCGAATGGCGTCTGTGTTATCAAAAGTCCGAGAAGTACTCCGATAAGTGAAAGTAAAACTGTAAACATAATTATTATCGGAGACATGACAGAGTTGAACTCGATCACAAGAAAGAAAAATACAAGCAGCAAAGAAATTACAAATGCTTTTCCAAGGAACGTCTGTGATTCCTGTTGGCTTTCCTGTTCACCTGTATATAAAATCCCGTATCCCGGAGGCAGTTTAAAATCCTTCAATTTTTCTTTTACATCTATCAGAACATCATTGCCGAGTCTTCCTTCTGCATTTGCTGAAACTGTAACTACTCTTTTCAGATCTTTTCTGTTGATGGCTCCGATACCTCCGGAAAAATCAATTTTTGCAACTGAAGTCAGAGGGATCTTTGCGCCGTCTTTGCCGGGAATATAAATGTTAGATATTACTGAAATATTTTCTCTCTGAGAAGAATCCAGTCTGACTGTAATATCATATTCATCATCAGAGACCCTGTACTTGCTTGCAATCGTTCCGTTAATAGCTGTTCTGATCGTAGAGGCAATTGTAGCTGTGTTAATTGCATAGAGAGAAGCTTTTTCCCTGTCAATGGTAATTTTAATTTCAGGTCTCGCTTCATCAAAATCATCCTTAAGATCTTTTATTCCGGGAATGTCCTTTATAAGTCTTTTTAATTCTTCCGAGTATTGACCAAGTTTTGAAAAATCATCTCCTGATATTTCAATGTTTACCGGAGGACCGGTCGGAGGACCGCCTGATTGTTTCTGTATCCTCACGTCTGCGGTTGTAATATTTGTAATGGCATCTCTTATTTCTTCAATTGTTACAAACGAACTCTGCTCTCTGTCTTCTTTATCAAAAAAACTTAATGTGATGGTGCTTTTATTTGAAACATCTCCTCCGAATCCCTGACCGATCTCAGATCCGACATTTGTAAGATAATATTCTACATCTTTAAAAGGCGGAAGTTTTTGTTCAACTATTTTTGTAACTTCATTTGATTTGTCAATATTTGTTCCGACAGGCATATTGACATAAATGTAAGCCTGTTGCGGCTCTACCTGAGGAAAGAATTCTATTCCGTTATTGAATTTTCCGTAAATCACAAATACAAGAATTAACAAAGCAATAGTCCCGCCGATGGTAAATTTTCTGTGTCTCAATGCAAATCTCAGAGATTTCTCATATTTTTTCACAATATTGGCAAAAAGCTTATCAAACCATAAATGAAATCTTGTAATGATATTATACCATTTGGTTTTTCTGTGAAGTCTTTCCCTGTCTTTCTTAAAATCTATGAACTGTGACGAGAGAACAGGATTGATAACCATTGCAACAAATAATGAAGAGAATAAACAAACAATTAATGTAATGGGAAGATATCTCATGAACTGACCTACTATTCCCGGGAAAAAAAGCAACGGCGCGAAAGAAGAAATAATTGTAAATGTTGCAATTGTTACCGGTATCTGAACCTCCCGCGGTCCTTCAATAGATGCATCATGCGGTGAATATCCTTCAGTCTCCTGCAGTCTGTATATATTTTCTGTTACAACGATCGCATCGTCAACTATTATACCTAACACCATTATTAATCCGAACAGCACCACGATATTCAATGTAACTCCGAATGCGCTCAGCACTATGAATGAAATCATAAATGAGAACGGAATGGAAGTCGCTACAAGAAAAGCATTTTTTAATCCCATTGATGCGAGCAGGATCAGGCATACAAGTAAAAATCCTGTAATGATACCGTTTTCAAGTTCGTGAACTGTGTTTTTTATATTCTTTGACTGATCACCCGTAAAACTAACTTTAAGTCCGGCAGGAAAACCTGATTTTTTCTTTTCCACTAATGCTTTTACTTCATCTGCAATTCTGATAATATTTTCACCGCTCCTTTTTTTAATCACAACTGTTACAGCTTCCTGACCATTTTCCCTGGACATTGTAGTTTTGTCTTTGTATCCGTAAATTACCTGCGCGACATCTCTGATGTAAATCGGTTTTTCATTTTCCGATTTAACGATAAGATCTTTTATTTTTTCAGGCTCTTCATATTCACCCGGTACTCTTACTAGATAATTCTGACTTCCAACATCGACACTTCCTCCGGGAATACTTATATTTTCCAGTCCGATCTTCGAAGTAATGTCATTAAATGTCAGGTTGTAATATTTCAATCTGTCTGCATCAACATTTATTTTCACTTCCCTTTCAAGTCCGCCCTTTACATCCGCTGCCAGAACTCCCGGTATCACTTCTATGTCATCGCTTAATTTATCTGCAATATCTTTCATCGCGGCAAGACTGAGATTTCCTGAAAGGTTTACATAAAGCATCGGCTGTTCCGACAGATTTATTTCAGTAATTGAAGGCTCTTCGATATCTTTCGGCATTTTGCTTTTTGCAATTGAAACTTTATCCCGTACCTTCTGCAATGCATCATCGATCTTTACATCGGGATTGAATTCAATATTTACAAGCGAAAAACTTTCCTGAGATACTGAAGTAACTTTCTTTACATCCTTGATTCCTTTTACTTCCTTTTCTATCTCCTGCGTAACAAGATTTTCAATGTCCTGCGGAGATACTCCGAAGTATGCTGTAGTTACGAATATATTTGGAATTGTAATTGATGGCGCGGATTCTTTCGGAATTGAAGTGTAAGAAAGAATTCCAAGAAGCACAATTATTACAACTAATATATAAACCGTAACTCTGTTGTCTACTGCTAACTTTGAAACACTCATTTGTTATTATGTTGTAAATTTTTTGAGTAATTTTTTTAAAATATTTATTAATTGATCACGAGTACTTTGTCTCCGTCAGCCACAGACTGATATCCTTCAATTATCAGCTTATCTCCTTTATTCAATCCGTCTGTAATAAGAACATTATTATTATTCCTTCCTCCGACATTTATTACTTTCTTTTTTGCAATTTCATTTTCAAGTATAAAAACAAATTTTTCATTGCCGAAATCAACTATATAATCCTGAGGCAAAACTATTGCATCTTCAGTACTTGATTTTATAATTTCAATATTTGCGCTCATCTCAGGTTTTAATCTGCCGTCTCTGTTGTTCAGCACCAGTTCAATTTCAAAAGTTCTGTTCACAGCGCTTA
The DNA here is from genome assembly GCA_036782915.1 of Bacteroidota bacterium. GTDB lineage: Bacteria > Bacteroidota > Ignavibacteria > Tepidaquicellales > Tepidaquicellaceae > JAEUSI01. The sequence continues at coordinate 5,622 of DAIPYE010000185.1, forward strand.
GCGTCGGCGCTACATAATTTACAGTTCCGGAAAACTCTTCACCCGGATAAACAGCAAATGTAATTTTTACCGCTGTTCCTTTTTTGACATCACCAATAAAACTTTCAGGAATTCCAGCGCTGATCTTAACCCGGGAAACATCAACAATATTCAGAATTGGTGTTCCCGGTCCGCAAACCTCGCCCTTGCTCATAAACTTCTGATCCACGATCCCGCTAATCGGTGAAGATACATAAGATTTATCTAATCTTGTTTCCAGTACTGAAACACTTTTCTCGGCAAGCTCAAGCTGAAATTTTGCATTAGTATA
>DAIPYE010000186.1:0-2874 GCA_036782915.1 Bacteroidota bacterium
TTCTTGTGAATCCCAGGAATTCTGCTTCTATCCTCAGCATTCTTGCAAATACAGAATGAAACGTTCCCATCCATATCTTCTCAAAATTAGCTGCAATTAATTTCGACATTCTTTCCTTCATTTCTTTTGCAGCCTTGTTTGTAAATGTAAGGGAAAGTATTTCGAACGGACTGACACCGGATTCAACAAGATAAGCTATCTTGTAAGTAAGCACTCTCGTCTTGCCGCTTCCTGCTCCGGCAATTATCATACTCGGTCCTTCTATTTCCTCAACCGCTTTTCTCTGTTCGTCATTTAATATACTCAGGTCTATTGCCATCTGTTATGTGTAATTGAAATTTTGGGGAAATGAAAATATAAATTTTGACGGTGATAGTAAACTGTAAATTATATTTCTTTTTGAAAAATTATAGATGTTTAAAACAGATCAGTCAACTTCCCGGTTAAATAACATTTCTTCTTCAATTTCAAACGCTTCTTTTATTAAATCTCCCGTCATATTCACACAGCCGTTTTTAGTAACGAGTATATCATCTTCTATCCTGACTCCGATTCCGCGGAATTTCTGAGGGATTTCCTTCATGTCTTGAGTGAAATACAGTCCCGGTTCAATCGTCAGCACATTTCCGGCTTTTAATGTATCAAAATCCGTGTCAAGCGTTTTCGAATAAGGAACTGCATCATGTGTATCTAGTCCGATATGATGTCCGACTCCGTGAAGCGAGTATTTTTTAATATCTTTTTTGTTTTTTAAAAGTCCCGCTTTAAATAAACCGTCAGCTAAAACTCTTTCGCTTAGATCTCTTATTGCCGTAAATTTTACTCCGGGTTTTATTTTTTTAATACATTCTTTGTTTGCTTTCAGAACTATGTCATAAATTATCCTCTGCTCTTTTGTGAATTTACCGCTGATAGGAAATGTACGTGTTATATCAGAACAGTAATAATTGTATTCAGACGCAGAGTCGATCAGCAGAAGTTCGTTTTTATTCATGTGCTGATCATTTTTATCATAATGCATTATGCACGCATTCTCTCCCGCTGCAACTATCGGGTGATAAGCAATATCATCTCCGCCGTGAAACCTGTAATAAAATTCCAGTATGGACTGTATATTAAATTCATTGAAATCCGGTCTGATCGCTTTCATAGCATCATAATATGCATCGACAGAAATATCTGCTGCTTCCTGAATTTTCCTGATCTCAAATTCAGTTTTTATTAATCTCATTTTTCCAAGCTCATATGATATATCTATTAATTCCATATGCGGAGCGATCACGTTAAGTGAATTTAAGAACGGTGTGACAATGGTTTTCATTTCGTCAGTCAGCTTCAGAACTTCACCGAAATTTATATAAAGCTTGCTGAATCTTTGAAGACCTTTCCCGTTCAGAAATTTTCCCAGTTCTTTATTCACTTTTGCTGATTCAATTCCAAGTTCGGTTTTAACGTTTTCAAATCCCAGTCTCCTTCCGTTCCATGTTTCCATCAGCGGATCTTTTTCCTGCACAAATAAAATTTCCTTTACAGTATTTTCTTTTTTATTTTCAATTACCTTTACTCCTCCGGGAACGATCATAAGCGCAGAGTTTGGTTCCTCAAAACCGGTCAGATAATAAAAATTCTTATACTGCTTGAATTTATAATCTCCGTCATACGATTTATTTCTGTGCGTATTTCCGAAAATTATCGCAACTGAATCTTTGCCTATGATCTTTGCAAACTGATCTCTTCTTGATTTATGAAATGCTTTTTGTTCTTTGTTCATAATGCTTTTATTTTTTTAAATGATACTTTTAATTTTTAAAATTTTTTTCTGCTCTTTTACCACTAAGCCTCAAAGACTCAAAGAAAAATGTTTTGAAATAGAATGCTTAGTGCCTTTGAGTCTTTGTGGTAAAATCTTTTAAACCGTTCAATCATCATACTGATCCTTCTTCATCTCTTCAAGACCTTCGATCTCAATTGGATAATTCTTTGTGAAGCAGGCAGTGCAGTAATCAGTTTTTTCATGTTTGTATGGAACAGACTGCAGAAGATTTTCCGTTGTTAAATATGCTAGACTTGTAACTCCCAGTTCCGTTTTAATCTCATCAATATTCTGATGATGCTGATTTGCAATTAACTCACCTGCCGACGGAAAATCCATTCCGTAAAAACAGGGAGAAATTATCGGCGGCGATGTGATCTTCAGATGAATTTCTTCCGGCTCGGCTTTTTTGATCAGATCTACCAGCAACTTTGAAGTTGTGCCTCTGACAATTGAATCATCAACCATTACAATTTTCCTGTCCTGTATAACTCCTTTGACAGTATTGAACTTTGTCTTCACCTTCATTTTTCTTTTATCCTGTCCGGGCTGGATAAATGTCCGTCCCACATAATGACTTCTTATCAATCCGATCTCATGTTTAACATCTTTATTGGTTTTTACTATTTCATTGAAATAACCGAGAGTCGCTGTATTCGATGAGTCAGGAACATTGATTATACAAATCTTTTTATCTTCCGGATTTGTTTTTTCAGGCGAAGGGCTTTGAATTGCCAGATTTTTTCCTATCTTTCTTCTTACCTTATCAACTTTTTCCTCGAACACTTCACTGTCCGGTCTTGAAAAATAAATATATTCAAAGATACAATGCTTATACTTTTCAACTTCTCCGATCCTGTAACTTTTTTCTTTTCCTGTCGCGACAACTTCCCTGTCGATCATTATCATTTCTCCGGGATTCACATCACGAACGTATTCTGCATTCACAATATCAAGAGCGCATGTCTCAGAAGCGAATACGTAACTGTCGCCGAGTTTTCCGAAACAAAACGGTCTGACTCCGTGCGGATCTCTGATGGCAAAAAGCTTATCGTCCGTCA
>DAIPYE010000186.1:2974-5790 GCA_036782915.1 Bacteroidota bacterium
TTAAATGGCTGAATATTATTTCTGTTGTCACCGGCGCCGGTAGTCGAATACCTTGTATGTCCGATTGCAGAATCACCTTTCAGTTCATTTGTAAGAATTTTGTCATTTGAAAAAACACTTAGCACAAGTCCGAGATCCTTGTGAATATTGAATCTGCTTTTATTTGTAACAGGATCGAATTCCGAAGTGACTATTCCCGCAGCTTCCTGCCCGCGGTGCTGCAATGCGTGCAAACCGTAATAAGTCATGACCGAAGCATCTGGATTATTATAAATTCCGAAAACACCGCAATTAGAATGAATGGATTTATTGGTGTCAATTTTAAATTCAGCGAGCTTTTTCTTTTTCATGTTTAATATAATTCCGAAGTGATTCAAATTAATTTATTGAGTGGAAATAAGAAAGGTAAAGTAATTGTCAAGATGGATATTTCCGGAAAAAATTATTCGGTTTTCACAATGAATATTGCTTCAGATCAATATAAAAATATTTTTGCCGCGAATTTCAGGAATGATCACTGATTCGTTGTCTCGACCGGGTATCTCGTTGATCTTTACGAAGACCGGGGGGTTAATTCAATAAATGGAAGAAAAAAACTGTTTAATTTTGAATGCCTGTTCACTATATTGGGTTGTTCACGTGCACGTGAACGTTAATTTAAAGTGAACAATTAAGTGGAAAAATTCACAGAAATCGCATTAAATAATCTAAAAACTGAATTCGGCATTGATTGGAAAATTACAAAAACCGAACTAAAAGGAAAAAATGTCCCTGATTTCGATGCAAATATCAAAATCGACGGGATAGAAAGAAAATTCTTTTTCGAATGTAAAAGTGAATTAAGAAACATTCATATTCCAAAACTACTGGAATTAAAAAAAGCTTATCCCAATCTGATTGTTCTTACAAATAAGTATTATCCCAATATTGTCAAAACTCTTGAACAAAATGAAATCGGATACGCTGATGCAACAGGCACAGTAAACATAAAAGCACAAGGAATTAGAATTTATAAAGAAGGGACAAAAAAAAACAATGAAGATAATGGGGTAATTAATAAATACACACCTGCAGGATTAAAACTAATTTTTAATCTCCTGAATAATGATGAATTTATTTTTTTTACTTACCGCGAAATGGCGAATACCTGCAATACAGCTTTGGGTAATGTGAATAAAATAATCAATAAGCTGAAAGACGAAAACTTTATCATAAAGTATAATGATAAGATCAAGCTTAATAATAAAAAAGGACTCTTGAATATCTGGCTGGAGCAGTATGAAAATATACTGAAACCAAAAATTATTATTGGTAAATATAAGTTCGTGGGTGAAGATGCTTTTAAAAACTGGAATGCTATCAACCTTGGGAGTAAAAACTTTTGGGGAGGAGAGCCGGCGGGTAACCTTTTAACAAATTATTTGAAACCGACAATTCTGACTTTGTACACTGAAAAATTGAAGCATAACCTTATAAAAGAATTTAAAATTATACCGGAGGAAAAGAATTTTGATTTGCTGATCCTGAAAAAGTTTTGGTATGAAAAAGAAAAAAAGAATAACACCGCCCCGTGTCTGCTTGTTTATACTGATTTGATTAATACAAAAGATAATCGAAACATTGAAACAGCACAAATAATCTATGACAGATATATTAAAGAAAAATTTTGAAAATTTCCGAAATGTAAAGTATAAATCTGCTCTCGATATATTGGAAGAAACTTTCAGGAAATTCGGAATAGACTTTTATCTTATCGGAGCAATGTCGCGGGATCTCTGGACTGAAAATGTTCTGCATTTACCGAGATTCAGAGCAACACTTGATCTGGATTTTGCCATCTGCATTAATGACTATAACATTTATGAACAAATAATTGAATGTCTTATTGAAAATAAATTTGAAAAGACAAACTATCCATACAGATTCATGTTTGAAAATACAATAATTGATTTGTTACCATTTGGCGAAATTGAGAAGAATGGTAATGTTACTTTCAAATCCAATCCGCCGTTGACATTATCAATGCTAAGTTATGATGAAGTAACAAGGCATTCAATTAAACTTTCAGATAATTTTCAAACTGTAACTTTACCCGGTTTGTGTATTATGAAATTAGTTTCATATTATGACAGCCCTGATAAGCGGGCAAAAGACATTGATGATTTCATATATATTCTGGAAAATTATTTTAATATTTTCACTGACAATATTATCGAAAACTTTAGTACACTGATTGCTGAATATAACAACGCTCAAATTGCCGGTTCTGTTGTATTAGGAAAAGAAATGAAATCTATCTTCAGCGAAAATGGGAAGTTGAAAAGTATAATTGTCAATTCGCTGAATAAGCAAATTTCGCCAAATAATGAAATTGAAATAAACGAGATGTATGAATCTGATCCGGAAAATTCACAATTCAGAAAATGGAAATTAATACTCGAACTTAAAAAAGAAATCGAATACGGAATATAAAAACTCATCGAAGATCGCTATTTTGGACACAACTGAATTCAAATTCATTGCAAAAGACACCTCTTCCCCTTATGTAGATTCACGGGAAAAACCTGATCATGCAAAGCCGGAGCAGCGCGAATATTATGCGCAGTATTTCGAAGATGATATAGAAGTCGGAATACAGTCTGATATACTCAAAGCAATCGTTCCTTAAGAACGATTACTGTTTATAAGTTATCAGCGTTACTTCACCCAAATCCTCCTTTCAGAAATGGAAGGGGGTTTTATTTTTTTATATGAATGAGTAAATTGCAATTAATTTTATATTTTAAAAATGGTTCAACAAGGTCTTTACGAGCAAT
>DAIPYE010000187.1:0-3915 GCA_036782915.1 Bacteroidota bacterium
TTTGTACTTGCTACCCAGAATCCGATCGAGCAGGAAGGAACTTATCCTTTGCCTGAAGCTCAGTTAGACAGATTCATGTTCAATCTCTGGCTGGAATATCCGACATTTGAAGAAGAGTTAGAGATCATAAAAAACACAACGAGTATGTATAAACCGCAGTTGAATAAAATTATATCAAAAGATGAGATAATTTCATTTCAGAATCTTGTAAGGAAAGTTCCTGTAGCGGATGAAGTTATAAATTATGCAGTAAGTTTAGTTTCAAAGACAAGACCATTAGAAGCGAATTCACCGAAAATTGTAAAAGATTACATAAGCTGGGGAGCCGGACCGAGAGCTTCACAATATCTGATACTTGGCGCAAAAACGAACTGCATACTGGAAGGAAGATTTTCACCGGATATTGATGATGTTAAAAAGATCACACAGCCGGTTTTGAGACACAGACTTATAACTAATTTTAATGCAGAAGCTGACGGATTGAGTGTTTTGAATATAATCGATGAGATAGTGAAATGATGATTTTTTGATTTTGGATTTTTGATTTACCTTTCGTAACTAATCCCTCTGAATAAATTAAGTTTGATAAATGTAACCGCAGGCTTTATTCATGCGGAAATTGACTCCTATGATTCATTAAAGAATTTTATAAACTGCGTGATTTATGGATAGTATTTATATATATCTTTTCGGTGAAGTATTCTGGTAAATATTAATTTTGATTCAGCAAATTCAAAACCAATCCTGTAATCAGATATTCTAATTCTGTAAATGGCGTTATGGCCGGTGAGTTTCTTAACATTTTTGATTTCGGTAAGTTTATTGCAGTTTCTAATTTCTACAATTTTCAGTTTAACCTGTTCACGAACTCTTTTATCACTAATTCGTTTTAAATCCTTTTCAAAACTTTTTTCGTAAACAATTTCCAAAGTTATTTTTCCAATATTTTTAGAATTCGTTTTTCATTGATATAGTCTCCTTTTCTTCCCTCTTTTACTGCATTTGCAATAGCTATATCCTCTATAGCATCATTTATCAATTCTTTAATTTCTTCATTCTTATCCATTATCATTTCTCTGATTACTTCTTTTATTAATGGTTTCAATTTATTTTTTTCTAATTTATTATCCATTTCTATTTCTAATTTTTTATAAAATTAATTTCATTTAAATTGAATTACAACTCCAAATTTAAATTTTTGAAACAATGATTAAATTCCCTTTCATCTGCAACCGTGAATGTGTGACTGCTTCTTATAAAATCTTATCAATATCTTTCATCAATCTGTCTGTTTCCTGAAGCGCAACTATCATCTTCTGATAATGCTCAATATCAGAATTGTTAAGAGTTCTGCCCTTTCTATCTTTCAGCCACTTCTGCGCCGGCTGATATCCGCCAATGTAAAAATTCCATGCAATCTCCGGAACATTCCCGAAATATTGCTCTTCATTTATAAATACATTTCCGTCCCACGGCAGAGTCTCCGTGTTCTTTGGGACTCGTCCCACGGCAGAGTCTCCGTGTTTTTCGGGACTCTGCCGTATATGTGATAATTTGATGTTCCGTCGGAGTCCCGGAGAGCTCGGAGACTCCGACGGGGGTTGAAAAGTTCAATTCGAGTTTGAAACATTTTATTTTGTTTCATTTACTTGTTATCGATGGATTTCGTTATTTGAATTGTAGATTTGTACGACAACTAAAATTTTATCAAAAAAACATTTGACCCCTTCGAAGTCTATCGTTTAAATTATAAATTTTATCAATGAACATTTGACCCCTTCGGGGTTTATCGTTTAAATTATAAATTTTGTCTATAAACATTTGACCCCTTCGGGGTCTATCGTTTAAATTATAAATTTTGTCTATAAACATATGACCCCTTCGGGGTCTATCGTTTAAATTAAAAATTTTGTCTATAAACAATAGAGTTGATGTATTTTTAAATTTATAATTTTAAATAAATTGTAAATATTGATAGAAATCTTTAATTTGTAATAAAATAACAGTTATTCACCATTAGTTAAAAAATAATTTTCAAAATTCTGATATAACAAAACATATATTACATTTTAAGGAGCACTTCAATACTTGGAAAAAGACAATAAAACCGAAACTACATACCACAACATCAAGACATTCGATCAAAAGAACTGGGTAAGTGAAAATTTAAGTTATAAAAAAGATTCCGGAAGCTGGGCGTGGATTTTGCACAGAATTACCGGTATCGCTCTGATCGCATATTTATTCCTGCATGTTTATTCATTAAGTCCATTGACACAGGGCGAAGCGGCTTTTAATGCGAAAATGCAGACATATTCATCACCTTTTTTTATGGTGATCGAATGGTTTCTATTTGCATTCGTATTATTTCACGCATTGAACGGGATCAGAATAGTTATTGTCGACTGGGCTGACGGCGCAAAATATCATAAGCATATGCATAAATTGTCTTGGATCATAGGAATATTATTGTTTTTGGGAATGGGCGCTTTAATGTTTTCACACGAAATAAAGAATTTATTTTAAAAAAAGGGAAATTTAGAAAAATGTATAAATACAAAGCCACTAAAAACTCGGGTTCGACAAGCTGGGTAATGCAAAGGATCACCGGACTTGCGCTTGTCGTATTAATGATAGGTCACTACATTTTAATGCATTATCAGCCGGAATCGGGACATACTTACGCAGCAGTGCTAGGCAGAATGCAGTTTTCATGGTACAGAATTATTGATCTTACATTCATAACTCTTGCAATGTATCATGGTTTGAATGGTATCTGGAATATTTTCAGAGATTATAAATTGAAACCATGGGCAAAATATTCAATTATTTCAGCTTTGGTTATATTCGGGATCGCTTTTACATTCTGGGGATACAATATAATTTTTTCAATTCCCTACCTGAATAATCTTCCGTAATTTTAAGTTATTCAGAAATAAACTTTAATTTTGAATTATTTTCATTACATTTATGAAAACTTTTATTAATCAAACATAAAACAAGGAGAACAGAAATGGAGAAATTCGCTCACTTAAATGAGATATTGGAAAACATGAAAACCGATATCGAGAAATTTTACGACAAAGGCCAGAATGCAGCCGGAACAAGATTAAGAAAATCACTGAATGATCTGAGAAAAAAATCTGCTGAGATCAGAAAAGACATTCAGGATGAAAGAGTTAAAAGAAAAGGTGAAGGAAAGTAAAATTTCTTAAATTTAATTGATTTTAAGCTATTTAAAGTGGAATCTAAAAAAGGTATCCTTTGTATTAATAAACAGAATTACTTTTTTTTAGAATCCACTTTTATTTTATATTAATTTCCGCTGACCTGAAAACAGCATTTCTGTTTAATTTTACATTAACAAATTAATTTTTTAAATATTATTACTTGAGTAAATCAAACATCAGAAATTTTTGCATTATCGCACATATTGATCATGGCAAATCCACGCTTGCAGACCGCTTACTGGAAACTACCGGAACGATAGAAAAACGGAATATGAGCAAACAGGTATTGGATGACATGGACCTTGAACAGGAGCGCGGTATTACAATTAAGCTTCACGCCATTCAGATGAAATACAGAGCCAAAGACGGACAGGATTATATTTTTAATCTGATTGATACTCCGGGACATGTGGATTTTTCTTATGAAGTTTCAAGATCGCTTGCAGCCTGCGAAGGCGCATTGCTTATTGTTGATTCTACTCAGGGAGTTGAGGCGCAAACAATAAGCAATCTTTATCTAGCAATTGACAACGGACTTGATATTATTCCCGTTTTAAATAAAATCGATCTGCAAAATGCAATGGTGGATGAAGTTTCCGAACAGGTAATTGAGCTTATTGGGTGCAAAAAAGAAGATATAATTCTTGCCAGCGCGAAGACAGGGATCGGAACAGATGAAATTCTT
>DAIPYE010000187.1:3925-5777 GCA_036782915.1 Bacteroidota bacterium
CAAAAGTCGAAACGGATAAACCTCTCAGAGCTTTGATATTTGATTCCAAATTTGATATTTACAGAGGAGTAATTGTTTATATAAGAGTTTATGAAGGCAGTATAAAAGAAGGTGATCAGATCAAACTGTTTTTTACGGGAAATACATTTGTAGCCGAAGAAGTCGGGAATCTGAAAATGGGAAGAGTTAGAACGAAAGTTTTAAATTCCGGTGACGTGGGTTATTTAATTGCCGGCATAAAAGATGTAAATGAATCAAGGGTCGGAGATACAATTTTTAAGATCAGCGAACCGATAACCGCGCCGCTGGATGGATACAAAGAAGTTAAATCAATGGTATTCAGCGGAATTTACCCTTCAACAACAGATGATTTTGAAACACTCAGAGATTCACTTTCAAAACTCAAGCTTAATGATGCTGCGCTGACATTCGAGCCGGAAACTTCAGTTGCGCTGGGATTCGGATTCAGATGCGGATTTCTCGGAATGTTGCATATGGAAATTGTTCAGGAAAGACTTGAAAGAGAATATAATTTAAACATTATCACAACCGTTCCGAATGTGGAATACAAAGTTTATAAGACGAATGGTGAAATTATTCTCGTTGATAATCCTTCGACAATGCCGGAATCAGTTAAAATAGATTATGTTGAAGAGCCGTATATATCTGCCAATATTATCACGCCGACGGAATTCATCGGAAATTTAATGAAACTGGCAAATGAGAGACGCGGAGTATTTAAAGCAACAAATTACGTGGATGCAAAAAGAGTTGATCTTGTATTTGAATTTCCGCTCAGCGAAATAGTTTTCGATTTTTACGACAAGCTCAAATCCTATTCAAGAGGTTACGCGTCATTTGATTATGATTTTAAGGAATTCAGAAAATCGGATCTTGTAAAATTAGATATTTTATTGAACGGAGAACCTGTAGATGCGCTTTCGACGATAGTTCACAGAGATAAAGCATTTGACTGGGGAAAAAGACTCTGCACAAAATTAAGACAGCTCATTCCGAAGCAAATGTTTGAAGTTGCAATTCAGGCTGCCATCGGAGCAAAGATAGTTTCAAGAGAAACCATCAGCGCAATGAGAAAGAATGTAATTGCGAAATGTTACGGCGGAGATATTTCCAGAAAAAGAAAGCTACTGGAAAAACAAAAAGAAGGAAAGAAGCGTATGAAGCAGGTCGGTTCTGTGGAAATTCCTCAGGAAGCATTTCACGCAGTACTTTCCCTTGATTAGTAAAGATTAGAAAAATTAGAATGGTTAAAATTTTAAATTTAATTTCATTTTCAAATAATATATAAATTAGTGGATAATAATAATCTTAATAACAGAACAGATTCAGAAAATAAGAATAAAGATTTAAAAGTTGCGGATCTAAAGAAGAAGGAAGAACAGGTCAATAAATCAAAAACAAGAGAATTCATAGATGCGCTGGTTTATGCCGGTGTTGTAGCATTTATAATCAAGATACTTTTCTTTGAGGCATTCAGAATTCCCACCGGTTCGATGGAAAAAACCTTATGGGTCGGTGATTTTTTACTTGTGACAAAATTTACATACGGCGCTACATCTCCCCGAAATATACCTTTCACGGATATAAGACTCCCCTATTTTAAGCTCCCCGCTTTTAAAGATCCCAAAAAAGGCGACATAATTGTGTTTGATTTTCCCGGTGACAGGGATGATCTGGAATCTAAGGAAGTCGTGAATTACATAAAACGGTGCGTCGGAGTTTCAGGTGACACAATTCACATTGTTAATAAGCAGCTTTATGTTAACGGTGAAATATTCCCAAACCCTCCAAATTCAATGTTCGATAATATAAACAGACCTCAAAGCGCAGT
>DAIPYE010000188.1:0-5737 GCA_036782915.1 Bacteroidota bacterium
TTCATTCCCTAATGCATCATAAACTTTCAACGAAACATAATTGAACATTGGTACTTGATAATTAATAGTTGTAGTTGGATTAAAAGGATTAGGATAATTTTGTTCAAGAGAAAATTTATCCGGAACTGAATTAGAAATTAAATTTACACCTGTAGTTTGCGAATATTTAATAGTTATATAGTCTTTATCACCGTTGCTGTTGATACTTGAACCTGTAACATAAACACTACCTTGATTATCCAAAGCTAAAGAACATGCTTTGTCTTCGCTGTTACTACTTCCATTAAAAGTTTGAATCCATTCTTGTACTCCGTCAGAAGAATATTTAATAGTCGTATAATCATCGAGCGTGCCTGCATTTTTGCAATAACCTGTAACGTAAACATTCCCTGAAGAATCAATTACCATGGATTTCAGAATGTCATTATCATTTGCCTGTCCGTTAAATCTATTAATCCAGAGTAAATTTCCTGATGAATTGTATTTTAATAAAGTGTAGTCACTCGCTGTTCCGCTTCCTGTACTGTAACCACCCACATAAACATTTCCTGAGTTATCTGTCTTTACTATTAATCCTGCATCTCTGTCATTACCGGATCCATTATACCTTCGAACCCATTCCTGCATTCCGGTAGAAGAATATTTGATTGTTGCAATATCATAATCTGCTCCTACGCCATAGCTCGCCCCTGTTACATAGACATTTCCCTGAATATCTACTGCTACTGAAGATGCAAAATCAAATCCATCTGAAGGATCATTATAGTTTTTAATCCATTGTTCATCGCCTGATGAATTATATTTTATTGTCAGATAATCATAAGCATTTGTCGTTCCCTGAGAGCTAACTCCTGTAACATATGAATTTCCCGCAGCATCTACAGTCATCGCATATAAATGATCATCTAAATTATCAACTCCATTATAAGTACGAACCCATTGTTGGGAACCAAATGAATTATATTTTATAGTTGTGTAGTCAGTAAACGTTTTCATGTTTTCGCTCTCACCTGCCATAAAGACTATTCCCGAACCATAAACCGATATTGAATTTGCAAAATCTCCTTTACTTGCAGTACCGCTATATGTCAGAACATATAGCTGAATCCCAGACGGATTATATTTAACCGCTGTCATTACAATCCGGGAATTAATTCCTGTACTTCCTCCGGCTACATATATATTTCCGGCTCCATCTAAAGTCATTGAGCTTGCTCTATCAATATTATTTCCGGCACCATTAAATCTTTGTGCCCACTGTTCTATGCCAGAAGAATTATATTTGACTGTTGCAAAATCAAAGTCACTGCCTGTCCCATAGCTCGTTCCTGTGACATAAACATTTCTTGAGTCATCCACCGCCAGTGCAACAGCATCATCTTCATTCCCGAAGGGATTATATGTTGCAATCCATTGCTGTGTTACTTGTGCTCTTAAAACAGTTGAAAACATTTGAACTACAAAAAGAAAGATATGTATTTTTTTAATCATTTTTATCTTAATTCGTAAAGTTTGTAAAGTTTCGTTGTTATTATTCATAATCTCAAGACCTATCTAATTAAAATCATTTTTTTAGTTAGGCTAAAGTTACCAGCTGACAGTTTATAAAAATAAATCCCGCTCGGAAGATTCGTTCCATTAAAGTTTACTGAATAACTCCCGGCATTTTGTTTTTCAGTAACTAATGTTTTTATTTCTTTGCCCAAAATATCAAATACTTTCAAATTTACAAAACGATTTTCGATTAACGAATAACTAATAACGGTTTCAGGATTAAATGGATTCGGATAATTTTGATATAAAGTAAAATCATTTACAATAAGTGTAGAATTATTTTCAACAAGAACATTTCCTCCGTTTGTAGTTTTTTGAATTAAACCTCCACCCCCGACTATATAACCTGAGTTATCATCAGTGAAATCAATATCAGTAATGGCTTCCTCAGTAACTTTGTATTCAAACCAATTATCACCTTGATTTGTAGTTTTCAATAACTTGTTTGATTGACCAAAAATGAAACCGGTATTACTATTTATAAATTTTAGTTTTACATATTCTGCAGTAGTTGTAAAAACTTTATTCCAGGTTAACCCGCCATTTGTTGATTTATAAATATTATTATAATAATAATTTTCAAACTGATTCCAGGAAGTTTCAATAATAAAGCCAAGATTTTCATCAAAAAAATAGAGACGGTATCTTATGTGATTTGAATCGGGAGTTAATTTACTGACATAATTCCAGTTGTCCCCAAGATTTGTCGTTTTATTAAGTATATATGATGAATCACTTACTCTAAAAGTGACTGAATAGCCTGCAACATTATTTATAAAATATAACCATGCAGCTAAATAATCAGGAGTGATGTAATGTGGTTCCCAGGAAATTCCTCCATCAATTGTTTTATAATATTTTTCCGGATTTCCATATGCATCAGTATTTACAAATCCTGTATTTCCGTTTACAAATTGAACTCCGGCAGCTGTATCATTTGGAACAAATATCTGCTGCCATGATATTCCACCATTTATTGTCTTATACAATTTAGGCCACGGCTGAATAAATCCAGTATTTTCATTAATGAATGTGAAACTAAACGCATTGATAAATTGAGTATTAAGACTTATCCAATTATATCCGCCATTAGTAGTTTTATAAATTGAATTTCCGGCAACATATCCTGTATTCAAACTTGGAAAAGAGACATATCCAAAATCCTCTAATGTCCCGGCAGGAGATTTTGTTGTCCAAAAATTTCCTGAATTGGTAGTCTTAAAAATCGTTCCATAAGTCCCTGCTAAATATCCTTCATTAGTATTTGGAAAATAAACTGAAGATAAATTATAATAATCAGCGGTAATTGTATGGTCATAAATCCAATTGATACCGGAGTTAGTTGTTTTATAAAAAGATGAAGAGTTGCCGGAAATAAAACCTGTTGTCGGATTAGTAAAGTGTATGGAAGCTAATGCCCCTATTGTAGAAGGAAAGTTAACAGCGACCCAGGAATTTCCTCCATTGGTTGTTCTTCTGATTTCAGCAAATGTATTTCCACCAATTGCAAAGCCGGTATTATCATTTATGAAAGTGATTGCATTAAAATTGGTCCCGTATATATTTGATGTCCAGTTAATTCCTCCATTAGTAGTTTTTGAAATAACTCCGTTTCCAACAATAAATCCTTTGTCAGAATTTACGAAGGCTATTCCTTTTAGAAGTTTAGTTGTACCGGAATTTTGTGCTGACCAGCTATTGCCTGCATTAGTAGTTTTAAATATTATTCCGTTTGACCCGGCAATGTAACCTGTATTTAAATCAAAGAAATAAATTGAATGAAGGGAATCAGTTGTGTTTATAGAAATTCTATTCCAGCTTAACCCAAGGTCTGTTGTCCTCAGAACTATTCCATCAGAGCCGCATGTGAAGACATTATTTCCATTTGTAAAATTAATACAATACAAATCATTTATAAAATTTGAATTATAAGGATTCCAGCTTTCTCCGGCATCACTTGTTTTAAGAATTGCGCCCAAATATCCCACGGCAAAACCTGTTTGGGAGTTCACAAATTTAACAGAGTTCAGTGTGTTACCCTGCGGAAGAGGATTCTGCCAGAACCATCCGGATTGTGAGAATGAAATGTTAGTGCATATTACGAAAATATAAATGGAAATATATTTTTTCATATTTGTAAAATATAACTTTTATTTTATCTAATAAAAATCATTTTCCTTGTCTGACTAAAGTCTTTCTTGCGTAAATTCTTATCATCGTACCTGTGATCTTCTTTATAGGTAGCACCTTCGGATAAGCTCTTCTATTATATTCATCACATTGAACCGGTAGTGAATGATACAAGGGAAAAAATAATTCGTCGTCCCCGCAGACCTTATGTTTAAAATATAAAACCTCCTAAATGTTTTGTAAATTTGTTTAAACAAATTAATTAAACAATAACACAAGGAGGTTATAATGTTACACTCAAACAAAATTAACACATTAGACTTTAGCGGTCAATCAATTTATGCAGGTATGGATGTGCATAATGAAAGCTGGAAGATCTGTATTTTCAGTGATGAATTTGAATTGAAGCCAATGACAACTCCACCTGATCCCGGAATACTTATCAGGCACTTAAGAAAAAATTATCCGGGAGCTAATTACAAGTGTGCTTATGAAGCGGGATACTCTGGATTCTGGATACAACAGGAATTCAAGAAGCAAGGTATAGAATGTATAGTAGTAAATCCAGCAGATGTACCTTCGACAAATAAAGAACAGGTTTATAAATCAGATCCGGTAGATTGCAGAAAAATAGCCAGGTCACTAAGAAACGGAGAGCTTGAGGCAATATATGTTCCGGATCGCCAGGCACTTGAAGACAGGAATTTAGTAAGAATGCGGCATGGCATAGTAAAGAAACAAACACGTGTTAAGAATCAGATAAAGGCATTTCTTAGTTTTTATGGTATTAAAAAGAAAGATGAAGATTGTAAGAAGAGCTGGACAAAAAAGCACATAAAATATTTGGAAAGCATTTCTATAGGTCAGGTCAGTGGTAACGCATCTTATGGGGTTCTATTAAAAGAGTTAAGATACTATATGGATACTTTAACAAAACAGATCACAGAATTATCAGCTAATGAAAAATACAGGGAAGACGTAATAAACTTAAGCACATCTCCGGGAATAAATATAATTTCTTCGATGAAAATATTAACAGAGCTGAACGATATAAGAAGGTTCAGGTCATTGGATAAGCTGGCCAGCTATGTAGGATTAATACCTTCAAAATATTCCACCGGAGACAGAGAGATACAAAGAGGAATAACGCACAGAGGAAATCCCTTTTTAAAAGAAACATTAATTGAATGTGCATGGACAGCAGTCAAAAGGGATCCTGCTTTACTGATGTGTTTTAAAAAATACTGCAGAACAATGGATAGTAATAAAGCTATAATAAAAATTGCAAGAAAACTTCTAAACAGGATACGATATATACTTTTAAACAAAGAGCCCTATGTCAATGGGATTGTATAGAAAACAAAAAAATTATTAATAAAAATTAAAAACAAATAAAGATCAAACAATTTAGGGACTATCGCTCAGTGACTCTTGCAGCTTTTCAGTAAATTGAAAATGTCTGCTCTTTCCGCAGACTGCGAACCCTGTTTAATATTCATAACCAAGAGAATGTGGCAGTCAGATGTAAAAGACGGACCACTCATAAAAGACTGATTCAATTATTTGTTTTTAATCAACAGCATTTATAAAAATTTAAAAACACTTTGGATGGTTTATTGCAAAGACAAAATGCTTGAGTTATATCCCCCTTTGTTATTTCTAAAAAGTTTCTTAGCAGATAATTAGAATTTTAAAACCTGAACATACAATCTATTTAGTTCAGAATTATTAAACTTTTTAGAAATAACAAAGCTACTCCGCATTTTGTCTTTGCATAGGAAAAAAGTACGACTTGCATTTTAACATAAAAGAGTCACTTCGCTTTTAAACACACTGAGTAAGAGTAGGGTTTATGCGAAGGACTCTGCGGGAGGAGAGATAAACATTGACTTAGCCGTCTGATAAAATTAATTTGATTTCATGAGTGTCAGAAAACTTCATACTGAGTTTAATACATTTTATTACTTTACCTTCACTTGTTTCCGCTGGATATCACTTTTTTCGTCGTCCCCGCAGAGTCACTTCGCTTTTAAACACACTGAGTAAGAGTAGG
>DAIPYE010000189.1:0-5731 GCA_036782915.1 Bacteroidota bacterium
TCTGTCTCCGGCATCTCCAAGTCCCGGAACAATGTAACCAATTTCATTTAGTTTCTCATCCAAGCTGCATGTAATAATTTCAATGAATTTCTTTTCGCTTCTATTGAATCTGTTATTAATTGCATTAATTCCTTCGGGTGCGCAAAGCAGGGAAGCAACACTGATCTTCTTTATACCCATATTCAACAAATATTCGATGGTAAAAATTACGCTGCCGCCTGTTGCAATCATAGGATCTAAAATTATGACATTTAGATCACTTTTATCTTTGACTTTTGGAAACCGGAAATAATATTTCACCGGCTTTAATGATTCTTCATCCCTGTAAATTCCAATGTGACTTGTAATGACTTCAGGATACAGTTCAACAAATCCGTTTGTCAGTCCTAAACCGGCTCTGAGAATTGGAAGAATTACGATCTTATCTTTTATTTTTGTGCCGTTAATTTTTTTGAAAGGAGTGTTTACCGTTTTATTCTCAGTTGCAACGGATGCATAAGCTTCAGCAGCAAGTATATAAGAGATCTTATCAAGCGAACTTTTGAAATCTACCTGTTTAGTATTCTTATCACGCATTATCGACAGGTAATGAGCAACCAGAGGATGTTTTATGATCTTAAGATTCTTCATAAAAAAAATTTTAAAATTTATGTTGTAAAAAAAATTCATCCTCATTTGCGGAAGGATGAATTTAGTTTTACTGAATGTATTTTAAACTACTGTACTAAATTTACTTTCAGTTCTGTCAGAACAGTCTGTGTTGTTTTTACAGACTGCGGACCGGCTGAAATTTTCATACCA
Source organism: Bacteroidota bacterium (assembly GCA_036782915.1). GTDB lineage: Bacteria > Bacteroidota > Ignavibacteria > Tepidaquicellales > Tepidaquicellaceae > JAEUSI01. Next base: position 802 of record DAIPYE010000189.1, read on the forward strand.
AGATCGATATTGGTTGTGGTCTCTTTTTTTGTCAGACATCCTCGTGTAAGATTGAAAACAATATTACCCCTTCCTCCAGTCTGAACTTCTTCGACTTTATATGTCATTTGCTTATCCTTAAGTTCTTTCTGAATAAAATCAACTGCTAAATCCGCGTCAATTGAGATCATTGCCTGTTTGTTTTCATCCTTTACTTCTCTCAGTTTATAAGATAAAATATTTTTAACAGGAAAAATCAGGATCTGTGTATCATAAGATCTTGTCCATGTGGAATCCAGATAAACTTCTTTATCCGGGAACATCTGGAACTGCTGCTGTAACACCGCTCTGATCGCTTCTTTGCCGAACGAATCTTTAAGTGATTCTTTTTGGTCAGGGGATAAAGTGTCACCAAGAGCTTTGAACATTTTTTCATAGACAACTTCAAGTCCGTATGTTTCAGAGATCTCTCCGTTTGGAGAAACTCTGGCAAAAAATTCTTCATTCATAATTGAATTATACTGAATGAAATCCGGCTTGGAATATGCAGAATCCTTTATATTCGAATTATATGTCATACTCAAAGAGGAATCGTTTGAGGAAATCGTCGAGACTATATTTATACTGTCAAATTTTATTTTATAAGTTATTATTCCTGCTGCCGATACATCATTCACTTCTTCCGAATAATAATAAAAAATATCCTGTGTGGATGTCATTTCCTTGTCACCCGTCATAGGGCTTTTTTCTTTTGAAGTGGTTTTCGCATTCATTTTATATTTAAGTATATCACCTTTTTTAGGTTTCAATACCAGAGAAACTTTTGTTCCGGAAGAATCTTTTTTAACCATATCAGAGTTGCTTCCTTCTGATTTGGTTTCAGTTTTTGTTTTGTCATTTACCGGTTCATCTTTTTTACCGCATGCCTGGAAAAGAGTAAAACTTATACCAAAAACAATTACATATATTAATATTGCTATTTTTTTAGACATTAATTTCCCTTCTGATTATTTTTTTGATTTATGTAAAATACGGTTTATTGCTTAGAGATTCAAAGCAATTGAACAGGACAAATGAATCATCTCAGGATCAAAAGGGTATAAGCAGAACTTAACTTTGAATACCTCCAAAAACTTCAAAATTCTTAGCTTTTAGAATTTTACAGAATTAAAGATTTCAGAAGTTTTCAGAAGAAAAATCCGCAAAAATCTAAAAATCCTGTTTAAGTGGTTTGAATTTCTTATTATAAATCTTTATTTTTGAAACTTAACAAAAAATCCGGGCGATTAGCTCAATTGGCTAGAGCACCTCGCTTACACCGAGGGGGTTTGAGGTTCGAGTCCTTAATCGCCCACTTTCTTTAAATGCTTTGTGTTTTTGAATAAATAAAGTCAGAATTTTCAGAAATTCAAATTCTGAACAATATTTTTTAAAGTTTAAATTTCAATTCAACTTCATTTTTTACATTCCTGAGTGAGTTACAGAAATCATAAATAGTTTCCGATGAAGAATAAAATTCTGTTCATCTCATCTCTTGTCTTAGTTTTCGCAATAAATATTTTCACACCCGGCTTAGACCCTTATTTTTATACAATACTTATTTACATTGGTATTAATATAATTCTTGCGACAAGTCTCAATCTTATAAACGGATACACAGGTCAGTTTTCACTGGGACATGCCGGATTTATGGCAATCGGCGGTTATCTGTCAATTGCGCTTTCAACTTATTTTGCGCCGTTCTTTATGAATACTTTTGGAACCGGAGTTTTTGGTGAAACGGTTTCATTTTTAATAGTTTTATTTATCGGCGGAACAGCTGCAGCTATTGCGGGAATAATAGTTGGTGTCCCTTCATTGAGATTAAAAGGTGATTATCTTGCGATCACGACATTAGGTTTTGCGGAAATAATCAGAGTAATAATACAGAGTATGGATGTTATCGGCGCATCACAGGGTTTCAGAGGCGCTTATATTTTTGAAAACGGTGTGAAAGCCGCGCAGATACCGGCTGATATGGCGAATGTTCCGTATGTTTTTTATCCTGTTCCCAAGTATACTAATTTTTTCTGGACATTTACATTTGTCGCAGTGATAATTTATTTTATAAGTAATTTAATGAACTCGACTTACGGAAGAGGGTTTTTAGCTGTGAAAGATGATGAAGTTGCAGCCGAGTCTATGGGTGTAAATACAACGAAATTCAAAGTAATTGCATTTGTCAGCGGAGCGTTTTTTGCCGGAATTGCCGGAGCTCTATACGGACATTTTAATTTATATCTGAATCCGGAAGATTTCAATTTCCTTAAGTCTGTTGAAATAGTTGTAATGGTAATTCTCGGAGGAATGGGAAGTATGATCGGAGTGATCATTGCTGCAATATTGCTGACTATCTTACCTGAATTCTTACGCGGTGTTGCCGAATACAGAATGATAATTTACGCTCTGCTGCTGATAATTATGATGCTTCTGAGACCGCAAGGGCTTTTTGGGATTCAGATCGGGAGCAGGAAAAAGTAGTTTGATTAGCAGTTGGGCAGTTAACAGTTAACAGTTAACAGTTAACAGTTAGGCAGTTAACAATTAGCAATTAGCAGTTAGGCAGTTTACAGTTAGCGGTTAACAATTAGAAATAACAGTAAATAATTAGCAGTTAACAGTTAGCGATCAGAGTTTAGTTAACAGGAAAATATTAATTAAGAATAATTCCAAATTCGATATTCCAAATTCCAAATTGTTAAGATCGTAAATCAAAAATCCTTAAATCTAAGATCAAATTGGTTTTACTCGACATAAAAGACTGTACTATGAGATTCGGCGGATTGACATGCGTTGATAAACTGAATGCGCAGATCGGAAGTGACGAACTTATTGGAATGATCGGACCGAATGGCGCGGGCAAGACAACTGTATTTAATATTATTACAGGAGTTTATAATCCGACAGAAGGCGATGTAACTTTTTTGGGAAAAAGTGTTGTCCCGTTCAAACCATATCAGGTTGCTGAAATGGGAATCAGCAGAACATTTCAAAATATCAGATTATTTGCAAGTTTAAGTGTTCGTGATAATATAAGGGTTTCATTTGTAAAAAATACGAAAGCCGGATTTTTCCAGTCCGTATTTCAGATAAAAAGTTTTCTGGAAGAGGAAAAAGGTTTTGAAGACAGAATAGATGAGTTGCTGGAAATTTTCGGTTTGCTTGAAGTTGGAAATGAAGCTGCAAGATCACTTCCATACGGTGAGCAGCGGAAAGTTGAAATTGTCAGAGCGCTAGCCACTTCACCCCAGCTGCTTTTGCTGGATGAACCGGCAGCAGGAATGAATCCGACTGAAAAAGTTGAACTGATGAATCTTATTAAAATGGTTAAGGACAAATTTAAAATTTCCATTTTTTTAATTGAGCACGATATGAAGGTTGTAATGGGAGTCTGCGAACGGATCTATGTACTTGATTACGGAAAAAAGATCGCAGAAGGAAAGCCAGAAGAGATCAGGAACAATCCGATGGTTATTGAAGCATATCTGGGAGAGACGAGCCATTGATTTTGGATTTATGATTTCTTCGATTTGGAATTGGGAATTTTGGATTTGGAATTTTATTAATTTAGGATTTTTTATTTATTGATTTAGATTTTTTTAATTTAGAAAGATTTAAGAGTTAAACTGAATTTGATATTGAATATTTACTTATTTCAGTTTAATCTTTCAGATTAATAAAATAAAAATCTGATTATGACTTCTAATGAATTAAAATTAAGAACAAAAAAGTTCGCTTTGAGAGTAATAAATTTAATTGAAAACTTACCAAAAAGTATGTCGGGGAAAGTAGTAGCTATTAAGATCCGCAACTTCAGTAGGTGCAAATTATAGATCAGCATGCCGTTCCAGATCCAAAATTGAATTTATATTTAAAATCAGAATTGTTGAAGAAGAAGCCGATGAGTCATTTTATTGGCTGGAATTAATTAAAGAATCTAAATTGATAAAAGAAGAAAGAATTGCTGAGTTAATAAAAGAATCAAATGAACTTACAGCAATTTTTACATCGATTGGAAAAACATCTAAATTTAATTTGAAAAATTCCAAATCCGAAATTCCAAATTCCAAATCAAAATATGCTTGAAATAAAAGACCTACATGTTAATTACGGAGCAATCAAAGCACTGAAAGGAATAAACCTTCAAGTGAAAGAGAAATCTATTGTTACGCTCATTGGCGCAAACGGAGCCGGCAAAACAACTTTGCTGAGGACAATTTCATCTTTGCTGAAGCCTGTTACAGGTTCGATCAGTTTTATGAATGAAGATATTGTTGGTCTTCCTGCCAATAAAGTTGTAGAGCGCGGGATATCTCAATCTCCTGAGGGAAGAATGATATTTTCAAATCTGACTGTCAAAGAAAACCTGGAAATGGGAGCTTACACAAGAAAGGATAAACATAATTTACAGGAAGATCTGGATTTTATTTATACTTTTTTTCCCAGAATTAAGGAAAGGCTGAAACAACTTGGCGGAACATTAAGCGGCGGAGAGCAGCAGATGTTAGCGATTTCAAGAGCTTTGATGTCAAAACCAAAACTATTGTTACTTGATGAACCATCGCTTGGGATCGCGCCCTTACTGGTAAAAGCTATTTTCGAACAGATTGTTGCATTGAACAAAACAACAGGTTTGACCATTTTACTGGTCGAACAAAATGCCAACATGGCACTGTCAATTGCTGATTACGGATATGTAATGGAAACTGGCGAAATAATTCTTGAAGGTGAAGCAAAGTCGCTGGCGAAGAATGAAGAGGTCAGGAAAGCGTATCTCGGAGAGTAAGTTACGAATTACGAATTACGATTTACGATTTGTTTAATGAAAATCAAATATATTTTAAAATTAACAATAAACAATTAACAATAAACAATTAACAATAAACAATTAACAATTAGCAATTAACAATTA
>DAIPYE010000190.1:0-5669 GCA_036782915.1 Bacteroidota bacterium
ATGGATGGGGATTTACAGGATTTTCCAGAAGATATCAAGAACCTTTATGACAAATATGGAGAAGGGTTTGATGTTGTTTTCGGAATTAAAGAGAAGAAAAATGACTCAAGTTTAAGAAATTTATTTTCTAAAACATTTATAAAATTGTTAAACAGCTTGTCTGATTATAAGCTGGATTTCAATACTTGTATGTTCCGGATAATGAGCAAACGTACTGTAGAAGGAATATTAAGATTTGGCGAAAGAGAACCAAGTATTACAGGTCTTATAAGTATAATAAATTATCCTACAGCCGAAGTATTTGTAACCTCAGGTAAAAGAATTTCCGGTGAGACAAAATATAATTTTATCAGGCAAATCAATCTGGCTATAAGCTTTCTGCTTTCATTTTCTACTAAACCATTAAGAATGGCTTCCGCATTTGGATTCATTATTTCATCATTAAGCTTTATTTATTTGTTTATCATAACAATTCAAAAATTATTTTTTAATGTCAGTGTTTTAGGCTGGGCAACTATAATTTCTTTGATTACTTTTTCCACAGGACTTCAGATTTTTTTCCTGGGCATAATCGGAGAATATATTGGAAAAATATTTATGGAAACAAAAAACAGACCCCGGTATTTTATTGAGGAAAAAATCGGACATTTTTAAGCTTAATATTACTGTTTATTAAAATTATAAACCTGATTAAATTTTTCTTATGCTAAATTAAAATCAAAATTTAATATTCTGATTTATTCATTTAAGATTTTCAGGGTCTCATAATACCGATGAATTTAGATGCATTATTGTAAACGTAGTTTATATCGTCAAGATCAATGATTTCATCACCATTTATATCTACATTCAAATATCCTGATGTAAAATTATTTGCAGCATTGAAAACTCCGACTACATCATCTAATTCTATCTGATTATTTTTAAGAATGTCTCCGCTGTACAGGCAATATCTCGTCCCCTTCAATATCATGTTATTTCCATAAGCTTTATTCGCAGATGTTGTGAAGTCATAACTCATTTGGTTATTATTAAAGCTTCCCAAAGAACCACTCCATGTTTCCATCGCGTTCCTGTGTTTTATAACTATAAAATAATTTACTGAATTGAGCGCTTTAGGCATGGCAAAAGTTCCGTATCCGTTAGTATCCAGTTTAGATCTGCAGGAATCCACTATTGCATAAGGTGAAGCGGAACTGCGTAACACAACTGTAACGGTATCAGTTATTGTTTTATCGGAACCGGAATTATACATGCCTTCTATTAATGCTCTTAAAGTAAGAACTCTTGTAGGCAGATAATCACTGTTAATTAATATTTTCGAGGAATACGGTTGTAATGCAAGGTTTCCCGAAACAGGATTTCCATCTAGGTCTTTATAAGGTATTCCATTCAGGGAAATATTCTGGACATAATTATTTTCATTAACAAATAATTTTGACTTTTGCGTTGAGTCTATTTTATCAACATTTACACGGTACATATTTATATTGTCAACATATACAAGTGAATCAGGCATTGAAAGTCCAATAGATAAAAAAGCAAGCGGATCATTTATGTCAGCTGTATATGTAAATGAATAATCCTTTCTTACATTATTATAGTTGAAAAATTTCTGAGGGAAACTAAATGTGGACGAAGATAAAGAGGATAATCCCCAGAAGCTTAAAGTTCCGGTATGGTTACCCGCACAGCTGAAACTGACTAAATAATTATTTCCTGATGTAATGGCATATCTGCTTGATAATGCAAGTCCGATAGAATTTCCGACTCCGCTCCATCTTATTCTCATGTTTCCGCCATCCAGCAAAGGATTAGAATCCCAGCCGATTGTTAATCCCGCAGGCCATGAAGCCCAGTTATTTATATTAGCATTGAAATTCGGATTTGTGATCATGTTACCTCCGATTGTGTCAGTAATACCCACCTGGTCAAAAGCAAACAAACTGGCTTTCGAATTTGGATCTTTCCCTGATGTGCTTTTCCAGTTATCAAGTGAATATATATTGTTTACATATACCGGAAATTTTGTTTTGCTGATAGTGTACTGACTGTATGGATTACAATAATAATTACTGTCAAAAGTACCATAATCATTATAAGAAGATCCAGTATAAGTTCTCTGCACCATGCAGTTTTGATTTGCTGAAAGACAATAAAAAATATTCTTTTTCGTTATTGTATTATATGCAGGAATATTTACTGCCGCAGAATAATCTGTATAAACTATTGACATATTGAAATTATTATACAACGTATTTCCTATAATTTTATTATTTACGGGAGTATTTTTGTGATCCAGTAATATACCGGAATAAGTATTATTTGCAGACGTATTGCCGCTGATGGTAGTATTTTTCATTAAAGCTCCGTTTACATAAATTCCCGAACCATATAAAGCAGGATTTGCCCCTGATTCACTGTTGCCGATAGTGTTTAGTATAATATTGTCAATTATCTGCAAATTATCGCAGTCTCCTATATCTATCCCCGCACCGTCATTTAGTTTTAATAAAGAATAATTTATATAATTATTCTTTACTATAGTATTATTACCAACAAACATGGAAGAATATCCTGTACTGTCAATTATATTATCCTGAACAGTCAGATTATTTGAAAGATAAACATCCAACCCAAGATATCCCCTTCCGCTTTTTCCATAACCCGGAACCAATCCTGTTCTGTTAATGAAGTTATTTTTAATTTCTCCGTTTGTGATTGCGCCGAATATTGCATTACTCAAATTATCTTCAAAATAATTGTTGTTAAAAATTATATCAGAACCGGTAATGGATATTCCGAAACTTGAAGTCTGTGTTATTTTACATCCCAGTACTTTTATATTACTGTTTGTAAATGCATTCACTCCCATGTCGGAAAAACCTGTCAGATTTAGATCCTGAATTATTATATAATTTTTGCCCGGCGTTATAAATATACCATTCCTCGCTACTATTGCTTCTGTATTTATTGTATTTGGATTTACTCCTCCCGGAGCATAAAAATATACTATGCCTGCCGGTTTATCCTGGAACCATTCATTTTCCACATCCAATACATTTATTTTATTATCCAGATAATATCCAAAATTTGCTCCTGTAGTATAAAGTGTTCCGGTATTAAAAGTTATCGTACCTCCGTTGAAATTAGAAACAGTTCTTGTTTCATAAGCCCAGTTGGCTGTTCTGATCCTGCAGTTTGTTCCATTCCAGTATCCGCTTGACTGAAGCAAAGCAGCATCATAAAATCCGGTATTGCCGTTATTATTGTCCACTTTTAAAAATCCTGTATTAGGATATCGGGCTATGGTCATTATTTTATTGTTTACATAAATATGAGACACAGTGTCCGTGAAATTTGCTTTATAAATATTTCCGGTGTACGTGGTCCAGCCTGTAATTAATTTTTTGCCTGTAATTACGGGAAGATTGCCGCTTCCGTAACTCCCGAAAACAATTTCGTTTCCCGCAGTACCGGATTTGGTTGCATTAATAGTCCCATAAAACGTATCTCCTTTTTTGAATAATATCTGATCCCCGGGATTTATGGATGCCATAAATGAATTTACTTTTGTTATGGTTTGCCAAGGCGCAGCAGGACTCGTACCGTTATTTAAATCATCGCCTGCTGAAGATACATAGTAGATTGTTGCCTGAGCCTGATCTGAGCTAAAGCCGGTTAGATTGAACATAGAAATGACCCAAAACAGAATTGAAATAATTTTTTTCATTCTTTTTTTAAAAAGTTAAAAAATATTTTGGGGAAGTTTACTTTGGGGTAAGCAAATGTATACTATTATTAATTATATATCAACCTAAAATTAATAATACTACTTATTTTTATTATTAACTGAAGTAACGTAAATATATCTTTTTGATTTATTGAACACCTAAACTAAATTAAGATCAAAATTCCGAAGTCTTTAAAATTTAAAATTCACAGAAGCGTTTTAAAATAAGACTTCGGAAGTTTATCAGTATACGAAACTTCCGAAGTCTCAAATAATATCTAAATTTCTTGAAGCGTCGTAATTTAAGACTTCGGAAGTTTTTCTGTGGAGGAAACCCGGAAATGATAACGTGGCGGTATCTAAAAGTAAACATGATTTTTGGACTCAAAAACCTAAACACTAAAATATCGCAAATTTTCAACTTTTACTGAAAAATATTTCAATTTTTTCAATTCTGCTCTGTTTCCATTGACCGCGGCTCCATTTCCATCGACCGCGACTGAATTTTATTTCACAACGAGTAAGCTTCCATCGACAACGAGTAAGCTTTCTTTGACAACGAGAAAGCTTTCTTTGACAACGAGTAAGCTTTCTTTGACAACGAGTAAGCTTACATTGACAACGAGTAATCTTTCATTGACAACGTGTAAGCTACCATTGACAGCGGGAAAGCTTTCGGGGGATATTTACTTTTCTTCTTTTGACCGCAGTTTTGTTTCTATTTACAGATCCAAAACATTCTGAACAGTTCAGATTACTTTCTATGACATTTGCTCAACTTCCGGTCGATCGGTTATTTCATAAATATATAAATGCCGTTCTTAAATTCACTGAATTATTTTAACTATTCATTGGTAATATTCTTTCGTTGCATTCTGCTTCTGTTCCAAAGGGTCTGACGTTTCTCCGATTCAGGATATCTCCGCAATCTTAAAGAATTTTAAATAAGGAGTTTACTGATTTTTATGACAGGGATGATATTCAGTTATTGTATGTCTGTCATTCTTAGAAGCGAATGGTTACCTGCTGAAATCTGAAACACCTGATTCCGGTAAAGAAATGAACTTTTCGCAGTTATATTGATCCGCAGGACTTTTCGTGTGATGCACAGGATATCTCAGGAGATCCCTATGGCTTTCAGTAATAAACACAGGGTTTTCAGTACAATGCATACTACTTATCCTGTATATCTTACGACAATTCATATTCAACATTCGACCTCAGTGAGATGTACAGGACATTCAGTAGCATACTTATTGAAAGCCGTGAGTTTCCCATGATTTTCTGTATTCAGCGTATGACTTCCAGTGTGTACTGCATGACAATCCGTAGTTATCTTACGATTTCCCGTATATTTTATACGACTATCCGTGTGTATGTTACGGGTATCCGTATGAATGATACGGCTATCCGTGTACATCACAAGACACTTCCTGAGTATAAATAAAGATCCTGTAAGTATCAATTATAAACTGATGAATGTTAAAAAAGATTAATTATCTTTACCGGTCAATTATTATTTGTTTGCATTAAAACATCTGCGGGTCATAATAATGTTTTTGGGCATAGCAGAAGAGTCAAAGTTTATCGGAGGGATTTTATTACGGTATAATAAACTAATTGTATGCTATGAATCAGTTTCTTTTCGCAACAGGGAGATATAAATGTATTTGATAAAACATTATTCAAAGCCTGCAGGAATAATTTTACAGCCTTGAACTTAAAAAGATTATTTAAAAATAACATTCCTGGAAAATAATTTTTTAAGTTTTCAACACAAACTTATTTGTACCGGCTGACGCTGCATGATTATTTTCATGATCTTTAAAAAGGAAAGTAACTATTAATTGGAAAACTTAAATATTTTTAAATCCCTTGTATCTTCTCCAGCACCACATAACATCTGAATGCCAGAAGTGAACTCACAGGAGAAAGT
>DAIPYE010000191.1:0-5665 GCA_036782915.1 Bacteroidota bacterium
AGTTGTTCGAGCCAGTCAAGAGCATCCTGTATATCTCCGTTTGTCTGAATTAAAATAGAATTGAACAAAGAAATGAGATCTTCAAGTCTCTGCTCATCTGTTTTAGAATCAGGTAGCCATTTTGAATATTCAATTTCCAAGATCAGACAGTTATAAATTTAAATAATCTGAAAAAAAGATTGGGGTCAACTCCAAAAACAATTGTACCGAGTACTGCAAGTGAAGTTGCTGCAACACCAAAACCCGTAACGGGAATTTTTTCTTCACTCAGACCATCGGCAGATTCTGAGAACCACATGTAAACAATAATTTTTAAATAGTAATATACACCGATCAGACTGAGAAGAATACCTGTTACAGAAAGCCAGATAAGATTTGACTGAATGGCTGCATAGAAGATATAATATTTTCCCCAGAATCCGGCAAACGGAGGAATTCCTGCCAGTGAGAATAAGAACAATGTCATAAATATTGAAAGCACAGGATTTCTCTTTCCAAGACCTTTATAATATTCAATATCAATATTTTTATATTCCCGTGAACCGTCATCTTTCTTTTCAATAATTGAAACAATTATAAAAGCTCCGAGCTGCATAAATGTATATGCAATGAGATAATAAGCAATTCCCTGCAATGCAAATTCGTTCATAGCAGCTACTCCCACAAAAATATAACCTGCGCTTGCGATGGATGAGTAAGCAAGAAGTCTTTTTATGTTTGACTGCGCTAATGCAATTATATTACCGTAAAGCATTGTTGCGACTGCTGCGATTGAAAAAACCAATTTGAAATTCCCTATTTTTAAAGCAAGTATGATCGGAAGAATTGTTCCTACGGCAGCAATCTTTCCTGCTGTGGAAAACATTCCGGAAACAACTGTCGGCGCGCCGTCATAAACATCGGGGATCCACATATGAAACGGGAACACACCGATCTTGAACATAAAGCCGATAAAAAATAACCCTGCCCCGACAATAAAAACATAATTAGTCAATATTTTAGGATTTGAATAAATCAGGATAAGATTAGTCGTTCCGGCTATACCGTAAATAAGTGTGATACCATACAAAATAAATCCTGTCATAAATGCGCCGAGAAGAAAATACTTCAGTGCGCTTTCATTTGATTTCTGTCTGAGTCTGAGGAATCCCGCAAGCACGTAAAAACAAACTGACATCAGCTCCAGTCCGATAAAAATAATCAGAATATCATTTGCAAAGATCATCAGCATCATACCCATTACTGAAAACAAAAGTAAAGAGTAATATTCTCCGAAATTAATATTTTCCTTTTCCAGATAACTCTTTGAAGCTATAACAGTTATTAGAATTCCGATCAGTATTATCACATTAAAAGTAATAGCTGCATTGGAAATTTTTATGAACTGATTAAAAAGGATCAGGTCTTTATGCAGATTAAAAAAAGATGAAACAATCGCTGCTGTAACTGCAAGAATGCTGAATCCGAATATCTGGTTTTCACTTTTCTTTATAAATACTTCCATAAGCAAAATAAATGTTGCCGCGAAAGCAATTATAACTACCGGTAAAAATTCTAAAATGTCTTTTAATTGTACCATTCAGTTAATATACTTTAATAATAATTAGGTTAGAGGTTTTTATATTTTTTATTTTTTTGTTATTTCTGAGAACATTGAATTCAAAAATTGCTTCTTCCGGAAGATTCTTGTTTTTATCAAGATACATTTGCTTATTATCCTGAGTAATATTGATCTTCAATATGTCATTGCTTTGTTTAAATATTTCCAGATTAAATTTTTTATTTGAAATAGTATCATTGTTAAGATAGATCTTAAGATCACTGACAGAAAACTCACTTTCAGGAGCAGTCGTTTCAGCGCTTAGCGACAGCATAAATCCCAGATTATTCGCGTTCACATCCACTACCGGCATTTGATTCAGCCATACATCATGCTCAGTAAAATAGAATTTCGTATTATCATTCAAAGTTTTATTATTGTCTGTACCGGAACAGCCGATAAACAATATTGCGGATAAAAAAGCAATACTCATTTTATTTTTTTTAGCCAATTGTTTAATAATAAAATATACAATAAGTGCACCGGCAATGTCAGCGATCCAGTCTGCGAATTCACAGCTTCTATTTGGTACAAAATACTGATGTATCTCGTCAGACATACCGTAAACAGAAGTGAATAAAAGCGCATAATTCAGACTGTGTTTTTGCAATTTAACATATTTACTTTGATTTTTTAAGGAATAAAAAAATAATGCGAATAAAATGGCATATATTATTACATGAACAATTTTATCGCTGAATTCAAAGTCAACTTTTGGGAATTCCTCTCCGGGTATTGAAGATAATATGAAAATTATCAACAAATATAAAAACAGTGCAATGTGATATAATTTCGGATTTATTTTCAATTGTTTCTGATAAAATTTATAACAGACGGGATTTCATTTAAAAGTTCTGATGCAATAGTGGAACTGCCTCCAGAAATTTCATAAATATTATCCCCGCACATTCCGTGAATAAAAACTCCTGATACTGCGCTTTTGAAAAGTTCACTGCTTTGCGAAACGAGACTTGCTATAATTCCCGAAAGCACATCTCCTGTTCCGGCAGTTGCAAGATTTTCCTTTCCGGTAGAATTTATAATAAAATAATTTCCGTCAGAGATTATTGCCGGTGAATTTTTCAAAACAAGAATAACATTATACTTCTTCGAAAAGTCTTTTGCATATCTGTAAAAATCTGCTTTAAGTTCATCAATACCAATTCCTGTTAAATTCGAGAATTCTCCCATATGAGGTGTCAGAATTATTTTTTTATTTTTAAGTAAATTCAGATTTTCCCTGAATGCGAAAATTGCATCCGCGTCGAGTACAAAATTCAAATCATTTTCTTTCACAATCCTTCTTATAAGATCTCCGGTTTCATTATTTTTCGAAAGTCCGGGACCTATGAGTACACAATCAGCCCATTTAAATTTTTCATTGATCAGATCATATGAACTTTCAGACAGAGTAGATTCTTTAGTTTCAGGCAAAGGAAGAGTCATAACTTCTGTCAGTTTTATTTCCATTATGTCATTCAGAGATTCAGGAATTCCTGTAATGACGGCACCGGAGCCTGTTCTCAGAGCAGCCATTGAACATAAATAAGCTGCTCCTGTAAGTCCGGGAGAACCGGAGAGGATAAAAACTTTTCCGTTATTATACTTATATGAATCAGCATTACGAACCGGAAGAAAACTTTTGACATCTGAAATTTCCGTTTCAAAGATTTTATCTTCATTGAATTTATCAAACTCTTTATCCGGAAATCCAATATTTATTAACTTAGTTTTTCCTGAATATTCTTTTCCACTGTAAAACACAGAATGAAATTTCTTTACTCCCATTGCCAGAGTAACATCAGCTTTTATACATTCAGTATTTTGAGAAAAGTTTGACAGACAGGAAGGAGTATCAGCAGAAATTATTTTTTTATTTTTCAGATTATTTACGGCAGAAATAATTTTTCTGATTCTCAGATCAGGCTTACCTTTAAATCCCACGCCAAAAACAGAATCGACAATTAACTTATTTTCATTTCCAATTTCATTCAGCAGATCTTTTTCATTTTTGCAATAGCTGATCTTCAGAAAAGGGCTTTTAAAGTTTTCGAGAATAGTGTAATTGACATGAGCATCACCTTTTAGTTCATTCTTTCTGTAAAGCATTAAAACTTTCACATAAAGATTTTGACCAATTAAATGTCTAGCGATAACAAAGCCGTCTCCGGCATTATTACCTTTTCCGGAGAGAATTATAATTTCATTTTTAATTTCGGAAGAATAATTACTTATGATATATTTAGCGGAATTTGCGCCGGCATTTTCCATAAGTATTATCGGAGGGATCGTCAGAGAATTGACCAAAGAGTTTTCAGCAGACAGGACCTTATCATTAAAAAAAACACTTTTCATAAATTCTAAAGAATAAGTTCCTTCATTTTTTGTATAACAGAACTTCTTTCAGAGGTATTGAAAACAGAAGATCCGCAGACAAACATATTTACACCGGCATCCGACAAAATTTTTATATTATTCAGATCGACACCGCCATCAATTTCAATCAGGCAGTCATAATTACTTTTATCAATTAACTCTCGTAACTGCAAAATTTTCTCAATTGAATTTGAAATAAATTTCTGTCCGCCAAATCCCGGATTTACACTCATCAGTAAAATATAATCAGCATACTGAATAATGTCATTCAGCATGAAAACAGGAGTTGCAGGATTAAGCACAACTCCGGCTTTTATTCCAAGATCTTTGATCTGATTTAAAATTCTGTTAAGATGAACATTGTTTTCATAATGAACTGAAATGAGATCAGCACCGGCATCATAAAAACTTTTAATAAAATTTTCGGGATTGTTAATCATCAGATGAACATCCAGCGGCAGATCAGTAATTCTATTGACATCGGCAACTATTTTAGCACCAAAACTTATATTCGGAACAAAGTTACCGTCCATAATATCACAGTGAATTATATCTGCACCTGCTTTTTCAACTTCTGATATTTCTTCCTTTAGTCTGGAAAAGTCAGCAGAGAGAATAGAGGGACATATTTTTTTAACAGCATTGTTCAAATTAGTACAAAATATTATGAAAGATCTTTTTTAGAGAAATATAAATGTAGTTCTACTTATTGCCATCATCTGTTTTAGGCTTATCTTCTTTTTTAACAGGCGGTGGAGTATTCTTATCAGTCTTCTTGTCAACAGGCGGTTCTGAAGGGTTAACCTTCGGCTTCTCTAAAGTTTTTTCTTTAGTATTATCTGTTGATTTAACTGCATCATTATCTTTGGAAGTATTTTTTTCCGGAGTTGTATCTTCAGTACCCACTTCTTCTGTTTCTTCCTTTACAATTACTTTCTTTCGTGAGACAAAAAGATCAACGGTCGTATTTTCATTTGCGGATTTATCAAATTTCGGATACTGATCCACGATCTGACCGGCAGGAAGTTCATTATTTGTCTGATAAGTTATTTTACCAAGTTTGAGTTTGCTTTCAGAAATAACTTTCTTTGCATCTTCCAGTGTTTTACCTACAAGAGAAGGAATTTTCAGATCTCCGGCAAGCGGTCCGTCACTTAAAATAAGATCAATCGTTGAATTTTTCTTAATTTTACTTCCGGGCTGAATGATCTGTGAAAGTACAAAATCTTCAGGAAATTCAGTAGTATTTTTTCGGACAGTTTCTCCTAATTTTAAACCTCGCTGTTCAAGAGTAAATTTAGCATCTCTGAGAGATCTGCCTTTAAGATTCGGAACTTCAGCAAGCTGTTCACCTCCGCTGATCGTAACATAAATTCTTCTGCCGTATTTAACAGTTTCATCCTGCGGAGGATTCTGATCAAGTATCATTCCGATCTGAATATTTTCATCATACTTAACATCTCCCTGTTTAATTTCCAGCCCTGCTTCTTCTATCACTTTTTTTGCTTCAATAAAATTCATTCCTATAACTTTTGGCACTTTAGCGGTATCCGAGTGCTTAACATAAAGCGGCATTATCACATTATTGAAAAGGAAAAATAATATAAGAATTGATATGAAAACTATTAATAATTTTTTCAGCATGTAAACAAATTAATCAACTCTTTCATAAATTTAAACACATTTTGG